>CAYNUT010000123.1:0-10220 GCA_964400595.1 uncultured Neobacillus sp.
AGGAGGCTCCCCGAACCGCCCGCGGAAAGCGAAGCGCCTGAAGCGGAAATCAACATGGCAGAAATTTATAGAATAGAGACAGATTGGAGTGGCCGGAGAATGAATGAAATCATAAAACAAAAGCTGACACTGCTGCCGGATCAGCCCGGTTGCTATTTGATGAAGGACCGTCAGGGAACGATTATTTATGTGGGGAAGGCAAAAGTGCTAAAGAACCGAGTTCGTTCTTATTTTACCGGTTCACACGACGGCAAAACGTTACGGCTTGTAAATGAAATTGAGGATTTCGAATATATTGTTACCTCGTCAAATATAGAAGCACTTTTACTTGAATTAAACCTGATTAAAAAATACGACCCAAAATATAATATCATGCTGAAGGATGACAAAAGCTATCCGTTTATTAAATTAACAGCGGAAAGACATCCAAAGCTTGTTATTACAAGAAAAGTAAAAAAAGATAAGGGTAAATATTTTGGCCCCTATCCAAATGTCGGGGCAGCAAATGAAACTAAAAAACTGCTGGACCGGATTTATCCATTGCGAAAATGCTCCACACTTCCAGACCGGGTTTGTCTATATTATCATTTAGGGCAGTGCCTGGCACCATGTGTGAATGAGGTGGAGGAAGAGAAGTACAAGCAAATGACCGATGAAATAACCCGCTTTTTAAATGGCGGCTACAAGGAAATCAAACAAGAACTGACGGAAAAAATGGCGGCTGCTGCAGAAGAATTGGATTTTGAACGGGCCAAAGAGTACCGGGATAAAATTGTTCATATCGAAACCATTATGGAAAAACAAAAAATTACGATGACTGATTTTACCGACCGAGATGTGTTTGGCTACGCGGTTGACAAAGGCTGGATGTGTGTTCAAGTGTTTTTTGTCCGCCAAGGAAAACTGATCGAACGTGATGTTTCCATGTTTCCAGTATATAGTGAGCCGGAAGAAGAAATTCTAACATTTCTCGGTCAATTTTATCAACAGACCAATCATTTTAAGCCGAGGGAAATATTGATTCAAGATGATGTGGATTTAGTTATGGCTGAGCAGCTTCTAGAAGTAAAGGTGTTGCAGCCGCAGCGGGGACAGAAAAAGGACCTCGTCAAAATGGCAATCAAAAATGCAAAAATTGCCCTGAACGAAAAGTTCTCGCTGATTGAAAAAGATGAAGAAAGAACTATCAAGGCGGTTGAAAATCTTGGGGAGCTTCTTGGAATTTATACTCCGCACCGAATTGAGGCCTTTGATAATTCCAATATTCAAGGAACCGCCCCTGTTTCTGCCATGGTGGTATTCACCGATGGGAAAGCAAACAAGAGGGAATACCGAAAGTATAAAATTAAGTCTGTTAAAGGACCGGATGATTATGAATCAATGAGGGAAGTGACCCGAAGAAGATACTTAAGAGCCTTGAAGGAAGAACTTCCGCTGCCTGACTTAATTATTATCGACGGCGGAAAAGGTCATGTGGAAGCGGTAAGAGATGTTTTAGAAAATGAACTTGGCTTGGATATTCCGCTATCAGGTCTGGTCAAGGATGAAAAGCACCGGACATCACAACTTCTGTATGGGAATCCGCTGGAGATTGTCCCGCTGGAAAGAAACAGTCAAGAGTTTTATTTGCTGCAGCGCATCCAAGATGAGGTACACCGCTTCGCGATTACTTTTCATCGGCAAATTCGCGGAAAAAGTGCTTTTCAATCATTGCTCGATGATATTTCGGGGATTGGGGAAAAGCGTAAAAAGCAGCTGTTAAAAAAATTTGGTTCTGTGAAGAAAATGAAAGAAGCAACATTTGAGGATTTTAGAGCTATTGGAATTCCGGCAAATACTGCCGAGGAATTAATAAAAAAACTGCACTCCTAAATGTTGTCAGAAAAGTTGTACCATGCTATAATGAGTGAAAAATTTAATAAGACATCACTTTATAGTACTAAAGTGAAGGTAGAGGTTGCGGGCTTTATTAGTAATGATTTGGAGAAGGATGAGCTTCTGAGAAGAATTATGAAAGGAATTGTCCGCCGAAGTAAAGGAAATCTCAATTCGTTCCTTATCTGGTCCTGTGTTGAATAAATACCGGATTGTCGAGACTGCTGGTCTTGGAGAGCTATCTTTCATTGTAAGCGCAAGATTATTTTTGTGTTTATTAAGCAATGGGATGACCTCTCATTGCTTTTTTATTTTTAGGGAAACCTACAGTATTCAATTGAAAAAAGGGGAAATCGAACATGGGGCTTATCGTACAAAAATTTGGGGGAACTTCTGTCGGTAGTATTGAAAGAATCCTAAGAGTGGCAGAGAGTATTAAAGAAGAAATCAACCGGGGTAACCAAGTGGTCGCAGTTGTCTCTGCCATGGGGAAATCAACAGATGAGCTTGTCAGTTTAGCGAAAGGGATTTCCCCGCAGCCGGATAAGCGGGAAATGGACATGTTATTAACAACAGGGGAACAGGTGACGATTGCATTATTGTCCATGGCCTTGAACAAAAAAGGCTTGGCTGCCGTCTCCTTTACAGGCTGGCAGGCAGGAATAATAACTGAATCTGTCCACGGAAACGCAAGAATTTCCAAAATCAATACAGATGCCATTCAAACTCAGCTTGCTGCTGGCAAAATCGTCATTGTTGCCGGATTCCAGGGAATAACGGAAGATGGGGAAATTACTACATTAGGCCGGGGAGGATCAGATACAACTGCCGTGGCTTTGGCGGCTGCTTTAAAAGCAGATAAGTGTGATATTTATACAGATGTTACCGGGGTTTTCACCACCGACCCAAGGTATGTCACAACAGCGCGCAAGTTATTATCCGTGTCGTATGATGAGATGCTTGAACTGGCAAATTTAGGTGCAGGCGTGCTCCACCCAAGAGCAGTTGAGTTTGCCAAGAACTATCAAGTTCGTTTAGAGGTTCGTTCAAGTATGGAGAAAGCAGCAGGTACTGTAATTGAGGAGGAAGCCACAATGGAACAAAATTTAGTTGTCCGCGGGGTCGCATTTGAAGATAAAATCACAAAAGTAACCGTCTTAGGCCTAAAAAACACATTAACAAGCCTGTCCACCATCTTTACAACTTTAGCCCAGCATCAAATCAATGTTGATATCATTATTCAAAGTACAACAGAAGCGGAAACAGCCAGCCTGTCCTTCTCAATTCTTACAGACGACTGGCTTGAGACCGTAAATGCACTGGAAGAAAATAAATCCACCCTTGGATATGAGATGCTTGATGCCGAAAATAAATTAGCTAAAGTGTCAATCGTCGGTTCAGGCATGATTTCTAATCCGGGCGTCGCAGCAAAAATGTTCTCGGTCCTTGCCGAACATAACATTCAAATAAAAATGGTCAGCACTTCAGAAATCAAAGTCTCAGCCGTCGTCGAAGAAAAAAATATGTTAAAAGCAGTTGAAATTCTTCACCAGGCATTTGAACTTGAAAATAATGAATAAAAAGTGTCAGGCACCACTTGCGCGGTGCCTGACACTTACATGTTGAGCTTTTCCTATTCCCATTTTACGGTGAATGTAACGATATTGGATTTTTTAACCGGATGCTCAAAGGTTTCTGCGGCTGCTTCTTTTTGCATTTCGATTTGCTGGGCCAGAAAACCTGCTTCGAGTTGAAAGAAATGCTCTGCCTTTGATTTAACCCGTGATACGATCAGCGGGCTCATGAGTTGAAATTCCATTTCATTTTTTCGTTCCTTTTTGATCTCAAGATGCCCCCATGATGCATTAGCAAAGAATTCAATGATTTGATTAAAATCAGCTAATGGAAATTTTCTGGCCAGACGTTTGCCGGCCCAATAAAGAATTTCAGGTGTATCTTTTCCCAAAATTTCCGGCAAAAGAATTTCTCTGATTAATTCATATCCGAAAGTAGATATGGTTCTTGGCTCATCATTATTATTTTTTGGATCAATGATTGTAGATTCTTTCACATGTTTCCCCTCTTTCTATCATTCTATTATATACAATTTGTGTATGGTGCCTACCGTTTTCCTCAAAATGGCTCATTTTTTTAAAGAGGTTTTTACTATCGTGCTATATCTTTCCTTATTTTCCATCATAATTATCATTCCCTTAAATGAAAAAATAGTTACAGTTAGATGTTGGTAATTTATTTGCGAAAATCTTAAGTATTCAGGACTATCTTCCAATTTCCTGGCAATACTTAACGCATTCTATTATAATATCAATATATTTTAAAAATTTTATTTTTTTCTTGGTTTTGTGTATCCGTTTTCTTGACGCTCTATGATGTTGGGAGTAAAATGGACATGTCACATAATTGTCACAGTGATGATTAGTTGAATATTCTTGTAAGGGGAATTAAATAAGAAGAAACTTGTCATCATTTTTAAATTAAGAGGGGGTAAATCAATGGCGGGGAATCGTGAGTTTGTAAATCGGAGGGTGCATTCGCTGCTTGGCGTCATTCCGATTGGAGTCTTCCTTTTGCAGCACTTGACGGTCAACCACTTTGCGACAGGAGGACCACAGTCTTTCGAAAAAGCGGCTGATTTTATGGCAAATCTTCCGTTTCGCTATGTTTTGGAAACCGTAATTATTTTCATACCATTATTATTTCATGCCATTTATGGGCTGTATATTGCTTTTACAGCTAAAAACAATGTTAGCAGATTTGGATTTTTCAGAAACTGGATGTTCCTTCTTCAGCGGGTTACTGGTGTAATAACGCTAATTTTTATTGCTTGGCATGTATGGGAAACACGCTTTTCCGGAAATGAAGTCAATTTCCAAATGATGCATGATATTCTTTCATCACCATTTATGTTTGCTTTTTATACTGTTGGAATTATTTCAGCCATTTTCCACTTTGCAAACGGATTATGGTCATTCATGGTCAGTTGGGGCATCATTGTTTCACCGCGTTCACAAGTCATTATTACATACGTGACAATTGTGATTTTCTTGGCTTTATCCTTCGTTGGAATTCAAACTTTATTAGCTTTTATTTAAATAAATCAAATATGTTCGGAAAATATTGGATTTTTGGATTAAGGGAGTGAGTCACGAGATGAAAAAAGGAAAGGTGATCGTAGTCGGCGGCGGCTTAGCTGGCTTAATGGCAGCGATAAAGGTTGCGGAAGCCGGGAAACAAGTAGAATTATTCTCACTTGTTCCGGTTAAACGCTCTCACTCTGTTTGTGCCCAAGGTGGTATTAATGGAGCAGTAAATACAAAAGGTGAAGGGGACTCCCCATTGATTCACTTTGATGATACCATTTACGGCGGAGATTTCTTGGCAAATCAGCCCCCAGTTAAGGCAATGTGCGAGTCAGCCCCATTTATTATCAACCTGTTTGACCGGATGGGTGTTATGTTTAACCGTACTCCTGAAGGTTTGCTTGACTTCCGCCGCTTTGGCGGTACACAGCACCACCGCACAGCATTTGCAGGTGCAACAACCGGCCAGCAATTGCTTTATGCATTGGATGAGCAGGTTCGCCGCCACGAGGTTGACGGCTTGGTTACAAAGTATGAAGGCTGGGAATTCTTAGGCGCAGTCATTGATGATGAAGGCATTTGCCGCGGCATTGTCGCCCAAGACCTGAAAACAATGGAAATTAAATCGTTTGCCGGGGATGCCGTTATTATGGCAACTGGCGGCCCTGGAATTATTTTTGGCAAGTCTACCAATTCTGTTATTAATACGGGCTCTGCAGCATCAATTGTTTATCAGCAGGGTGCCTATTATGCAAATGGTGAAATGATTCAAATCCATCCAACTGCTATCCCTGGTGATGATAAGCTTCGCTTAATGAGTGAATCGGCCCGCGGTGAGGGTGGGCGCGTATGGACTTATAAGGACGGAAAGCCTTGGTATTTCTTGGAGGAAAAATATCCAGGTTATGGAAACTTAGTGCCGCGTGATATTGCGACAAGGGAAATTTTCGACGTTTGTGTCAATCAAAAATTAGGTGTTAACGGCGAAAACATGGTATTTCTTGATTTATCCCATAAGGACCCGCATGAATTGGATATTAAATTAGGCGGGATCATTGAGATTTATGAAAAATTTGTCGGTGATGATCCGCGAAAAGTGCCGATGAAGATTTTCCCTGCTGTCCACTATTCTATGGGGGGGCTATGGGTTGATTATGATCAAATGACTAATATTCCAGGCTTATTTGCAGCCGGTGAATGTGATTATTCACAGCATGGTGCGAACCGTTTAGGAGCGAATTCTCTGCTTTCAGCCGTATACGGCGGTATGGTTGCCGGACCGAATGCTGTAAAATATATCAATGGGCTTGAAAAAAGCTCAGACTCTGTTTCCTCAACTGTATTTGAGCGGCATGCCGCTGAACAGGAAGAAAAATGGAACTCTATCATGTCTTTAAACGGTGCGGAAAATGCTTACGTTCTTCATAAAGAGCTTGGGGAATGGATGACTGATAATGTTACAGTTGTCCGGTATAATGACAAATTATTAAAGACAGATGAAAAAATTCAAGAGCTTATGGAGCGCTATCAAAATATTAACATTAATGACACAGCAAAATGGAGTAATCAGGGAGCAGCCTTCACACGTCAATTGCAAAACATGCTGCAATTGGCCCGCGTGATTACCATTGGTGCTTATAACCGTAATGAGAGCCGCGGTGCGCACTATAAACCTGATTATCCTGAACGGAATGATGAAGAATTCTTAAAAACAACAATGGCTAAATTTGTTGACTCAAAATCTGCTCCAGCATTCCATTTTGAAGATGTGGACGTATCATTGCTGAAGCCGCGGAAGCGCGATTACACTAAGAAACATTAATAGAAGGGGGAGTAGGAAAGAATGGCTGATACAAAAACAGTAAAATTTAAAATTATCCGTCAGGATACCCCAGACTCTGCTCCTTACGAGGAGGAATTTGAGGTTCCTTATCGTCCTAATATGAACGTCATTTCGGCATTAATGGAAATTCGTAAAAATCCTGTCAATGCCATGGGACAAGCTACTACCCCAATTACTTGGGAAATGAACTGTCTGGAGGAGGTTTGCGGCGCATGCTCGATGATTATTAATGGCAAGCCGCGTCAATCCTGCTCGGCACTGGTTGACCAGCTTGAGCAGCCTATACGCTTGGCGCCAATGAGAACATTCCCAGTAGTTCGTGACCTGCTGGTGGACAGAAGCAGAATGTTTGATTCTTTGAAAAAGGTAAAAGCATGGATTCCAATTGATGGAACGTATGATTTAGGACCGGGACCAAGGATGCCTGAGAGAAAGCGCCAGTGGGCATATGAGCTTTCAAAATGTATGACCTGCGGCGTGTGTCTTGAAGCTTGTCCCAATGTTAACAGTAAATCAAACTTTATGGGGCCGGCTGTATTTAATCAGGTTCGTTTATTCAATGCACATCCAACTGGTGAAATGAATAAAGCTGAACGTCTAAATGCATTTATGGAAGACGGCGGTATGCAGGACTGCGGGAACTCGCAAAACTGTGTGCAGTCATGTCCTAAAGGGATTCCGATTACAACTTCAATTGCAGCAGTCAATCGGGATGCTACGATTCAAGCATTTAGAAACTTCTTCGGAAGTGACTATAGCTGATTTTAATCTACCCTTCTTTTCCTGTGTAGGAAAGAAGGGTTTATTTATTTAAAACAATCCGTCTCTATTTGATATAATAGTTGAAAAAGGAAAAGCATTTTAAAAAGGATGGTTTATGAAGGTGAAATCAAAACTTCCACTTATCATCATTTTAATCGGGTTACTATTTATCGGGATCGCTGCCTGGCAATTTGCCAATACGAAAATGCAAACCAGTGCGTCTATTAAAAAGGCTGAGGAACTTGTTTCCCATCAAAAATCAGCAGCCCCTGCAGAAGGAAAGAAGAATAGCACACCAGCAAAGGTCGGCGAGACGGTAGGGTTATTAGTCATTCCGAAAATCAATGAAGAACTGGCCATAATCGAAGGCACAGACCCGGATGATCTTAAAAAAGGGGTCGGACATTATAAAGGCTCTTATTTTCCCGGAGAAAAAGGGCAAATTGTTTTATCGGGGCATCGGGATACTGTGTTCCAGCGGCTGGGTGAACTGAAAATTGGCGATTCACTAAAGGTACAAATGCCTTACGGAACCTATACCTATGAAATAACCCATACAAAAATTGTTAAGTCAGATGATACGAGTATTATAACTTTGCAACATCAGGAAGAGGAATTAATTGTCACCACCTGCTATCCATTTCGGTATGTTGGAAACGCGCCAAAACGATATATTATATACTCAAAACTAAAATAGATTTAAAACTGCCATTTAACAGGTTTAGATTTGTGATTTTTTCTAAAATCATTTTTCTCATCAGTCACTCCTCATGTCTCCTTCACATATGATATGGTGACTAAATATATACCCACCCCCGGTTCATAACTGGCGAAGGCAAGGAGGGTTACAATACTTGAAGGAGAATGATTATACTCACAAGCCATTACTCACCAAACGTGAAAGAGAAGTATTCGAACTGTTAGTACAAGACAAAACAACAAAAGAAATCGCTGGTGAATTGTTTATAAGCGAAAAGACGGTTCGGAATCATATTTCTAATGCCATGCAAAAGCTTGGTGTAAAGGGGCGTTCACAAGCAGTTGTAGAGCTCCTTCGAATGGGAGAGCTAGAACTTTAAACATGACCGGCATCCATTTTGGAGGCCGGTTCATATTTTGTGGAGAAAAATAGTTTCAGCTTGAATTTTTTACGTAAAAGGTAGAAAATAAGGACAAGCAAAAAGACATTGAAATATACGGTCTTGAGGAGAAGCTATTTTTAGGAGTGTATAAACGATGAAACTCGAAAATTCCCAGAAAAAGAACGGGGAAATTGTTGCGAATATTGAAAAGGACCTGCGCTATATATCAGGGATTATTAAGCAAAAGGGACGAGAATTACTTAGTAATTATACGATTACTCCGCCACAATTCATAGCCCTGCAGTGGCTGTTTGAAGATGGTGACATGACAATCGGTGAGCTTTCCAATAAAATGTATTTGGCCTGCAGCACGACAACAGATCTTATTGACCGAATGGAAAAAAATCTGCTTGTTGAACGGGTAAAAGACCCAAGTGATCGGCGCGTTGTGAGAATTCATTTACTGGATGAGGGCAAAAGAATCATTGATGAAGTAATTAAGAAGCGCCAGGTATATTTAGAGGAAATATTAAAAAACTTTTCAGCAGATGAAATTCAGCTTCTCCAAGGTAATTTAGAGAAGCTGCATCACGAAATGCGCTAAGAATGAGGCGAGTAGTTTGAAGCAACCAATTGGTGTAATTGATTCCGGTGTCGGCGGGTTAACCGTTGCTAAGGAAGTCATTAGGCAGCTGCCAAATGAAAAAATTATTTATTTGGGAGACACTGCACGCTGTCCGTACGGTCCAAGGACAACGAAGGAAGTAAAAAAATTCACATGGGAATTAACCCGCTTTTTATTAGAAAAAAATATTAAAATGCTGGTAATTGCCTGCAATACGGCAACAGCGGCCGCTCTTGATGAAATCCGCAGAGAATTACATATTCCGGTTCTTGGCGTTATCAATCCTGGAGCACGAGCCGCCATCAAACGGACCAAAAACTACCGGGTTGGGGTAATCGGAACTGAAAGGACGGTCAAAAGCGGTGCTTATGAAAAGGCGTTGACATCCTTAAACAGCAGAATACATGTCCAAAGTCATGCCTGCCCGAAATTTGTCCCGCTTGTTGAGAGCGGAGAATATGAAGGGCCAATTGCCGAGAAAATTGTCAATGAGGCATTAAAGCCATTATTAAATCAAAACTTGGATACACTGATTCTCGGCTGCACCCATTATCCCCTTCTCGAACCCCTTATTAAAAATGTTATGGGGGAATCCTGTAATGTGATCAGTTCAGGTGATGAAACGGCCAGGGAAATCAGCGCGATTCTCCAATATAACGGTTTGCTGGCAACGGAAGAAGAAGAGTTGGAGCATGAATTTTATACAACCGGCTCAAGATGGATTTTTTCTAAAATTGCCACACAGTGGCTGGGATATCCCATCAACGATGTGAAAAAGATAAAACTTTAAAAAATCCTCTTCAACGGGGGTTTTTTATTTTTTTAGCTGTGTTAAAGGTCATTGTTGATTTTTTATCAAAATTGATTGGAGCGGAAGGCGCGAGACCCCTGCGGGAGTACGGGACAAGAGAGACCCTGCAGGCGCTAAAGCG
>CAYNUT010000124.1:0-10193 GCA_964400595.1 uncultured Neobacillus sp.
TCCTCAGAGAAAGCGCCCCTACCATAATTTGGGTTTCTCGCTCGCGGGGTTTACCCGTTCCACCCTTTCCATTTCTAGAAAGGTTACGTCACTGTGGCACTTTTATAGGTACTCATACCATATCCCAAGGGAGTTAGGTATTTTTCCGGCCGTCAGCTGAGCTTGCGCCCAACTGCCCTAGCTTATGATTTCGCTAGGCACGAACACTACGAGCATCGCAGCTCGTGCGAGCATGGACTTTCCTCTACAATTCGCTTCTAATAGCTTATTGCAGCGATTACCCGAACGTCATTAATGAATACTTTTATATTATATGTATTTCGTGATGCTAATTCAATGTTTTTATTAGGAAAACATGGTACAATCTGTTATTCGTATAATTTATTGCCAAATACATGCTTTTCCAAATTGGATAAGCGTTTCAAAATATCGAAATTCGTTGTTCCTGCAGGCTGGGCAGCCGGCTGCCTTTTTGAAGCCTCATCAAGCTGCTTACGGAGCCTGAGATTTTCCTGCTGCAGGTCTTCGATTTCCTGATGAAAGGTTCCATAATCTTTAATAATAAAATCTAAAAATTTATCAACATCTTCTTGTTTATAACCGCGCACACCAGTTTTAAACTCTTTTTCTAAAATATCCTTTGCTGTTAATTTTACCTTATCTGACAGCATTCAAATCACCTCTAGTTTAGCCAATCATTACCTATTATTTTTTCAAAAATATATGATTTTGTCAATTTTCTTTTTTAAGGATATCTTCGGAATCCTTGCCCATTTGCCAAAATGACAAATACCTGTCAAAAAACCTTTTAAAAATCCGCCTGTTTTAGCTGTTCTTCCTCGACAATCATTTGCAAATCGTAAAAGGTAATCAGCTCAATAGGATACAAAATATTATTTTGATATTGTAAAGCAAGTTCATAAATAAACTTTGGACTCCCTTCTTTTTCCTGATCATAAACGAGCAGAAGACCGTCGCTTTTCTCAATAAAAAATTGGTTCTTTAAGTGAAATTGCCATGGTTTTTCATACTCTTTTTTCGTAACAGAATCAATAAAATCAGCCTGCGCAAGAACCGACTCATACCATTCTATGTTTGATTCTTTCCAGGATGCTTCTTGATTTAAAAAAGGGGTAATAACGGCCAATTTTAATTCCGGATATTCCAATTGTAAATCAAATACGACCTCTGCAGCCCACAGCTCTACACCAAGCTGGCCGCTGATGAGCACCCACTCCAGTCCTTCCTCAAGCATAGAAAGGAGAGACTTCCTTATGGCGGCCTTTATATATAGAGTTGATGGGTGATCATTTTTAAAAATTCCTAATTCAAACGGTTTATAGCCGGACACTGCTAGAACTTTAACCAATGGCGTACTCCCCACTTAAAAAAATTTCTATAAATGGACAAACATTTTGTTAAAAGAAGCATAACATATAGTAAAAAGTAAAAAAACAAGGGCAAAATGCCCTTGCATTTCATCAACCTTCTTTATGGTCTTGGTCCCATATATGGTCCAGGGGCAAATCCTGGCGCAGGGGCTCCAAAACCCGGTGCCCCCATCCCATAGCCCGGTACTACGTTTGCTGCCGGCATGGCAGCAGGCATCACCCCGGGTGCGCATGGGTTACAGCAGTTAATTTGCTGATTACATACATCTTCAGCACATGAAGCTGTTTCCGGGCAGTAATGTTTGTGCTGATACATATGATGATTAATTGTTGTGGTGTGGACTGGATGAATATGCGGCACCACAGTTGTCGAGTAAGTGTGGTTCACGAGATTGGTTGCCGGATGAATGACAGGCGGCATAAAGTTTGTTCCAAGGTACATTGAATACTCTCCCTTCAAATATTTTGTTTACATTAACAGCCTATGTTGATGGGATTACTCTTGTACTAATGAAAATACCTATTTTTCGCTCGCTTCTTTGTGTTTACCCTACAAAAAGGAATAAAAACTGTCTTTCAGGTTTGTAAAAATAAATGCAGTCAAACAGACAACAATAAAAAATAAATATAAAATTGCTTTATACATAAAACCAGCTCCATAAGGTTTGATAGTTGTATTTTTCAATCCAATTTTACATTTTACCTTTTTCTACAACAATAAACAATATGGAAAAGCTGGTTATTGGTGATTATCTATTAAGGTTTTGTGACATTTTTCGCTCAAGTCTATCTTTTCTGGCCAAGAGCTGTTCTAATGAAATTCCCCCTATAGGTTTATCTATTTCTTTCATAAGCGAAATCGCTATATCACAAAAATGGCTGGCTTGCAGCAAATCCTTTATGCGGTGTTCATAAATTTTGGACAGCTCCACACTTGCTTCAAATTTCATTTTTGCTTCACCAGAACCGGCAACATCAAGGAATAAATCCCGTGCTTTTTCCCATTCACGGTCTTTCTTATGCTGAAATGCCAGGGTGAGTTTTGCTTGACATGCTGTTAAATCTCTGCCATTCAGCAGCTTTGTTAATACTTTTTCCGCCTCTTCTTTTTCGCCAATTGCCGAGTACCAGCGGCCTACTTCAAAGATCTCTGTCCGAGTTTGCTTTTCATCAGCACCGCAGATTTGAAAAGTAAGATGCGAATAGAGTGTAACAAGTGAAAGAATGTCCCATTCATTATGTTTTAAAATACCAAGCATTCCATCGGGCTGTTTCGATTCTAAGAAGTCGAAATAGATCATTGGGGCCAAAAATCCCGGAATATCATCCACCCTTTCAACTGCTAATATCTCTTTTTCTACAACTGATAATTTTAAACGGTCCAGCCTATGCTTCCATAGCCTTCTTGCGGCATGAAATAAATCAAAATGACCAAACGCAGGCAGCTTTGGAACATGATCCCTGACAAGGGTATGCCGCGTTTTAACCTGCGGCCAATCAAAGGATTTTCCGTTATATGTAACCAGGGTTTTGTAATTGGCTTTTTCCAAAAAGCTCTGGTACAAGGGGACTTCAGCACCGGGATGCGGTAGAATGTGCTGCCTTATCACAAGCTCGCGGCCGGATATGCTGGCATAGCCCAGTAAAAATATCGTATTTCCCACCCCGCCGCCTAAACCGGTTGTTTCTGTATCAAAAAAGAATAATTCTTCCGCCGTATAACCTTTTGCTGATAAGGGATGTTGTATTTGTTGCCCATTCCATGTGTCAATTGCTTTAAGAAAATCGGCAAATTGGTAAAGACCATGCTTTTGCGAAAGCGGATATTTCACTTCCCTGATCAGGCAGTAATCCTGATCAAAAAAATATGGAGTCACATTTTCCTGCGCCCATTTATCTAAAAATGGCACTTCAATGTCTTGAATAAGAGGGGATTTATCTTCCTCTTCAGAAACATTCCCTGTGGAAAGATGGGCCTTTAACCGGTTTAATTTATTTTTAAGGCTCATTTTGGCACATCCTTGGTATCGATGAACGCACCAATAATTCTTAATGCATCCTTTTTGGCTGTCCGGCTGCCCGAATCGGTTCCGATGCAGGAAGGGCAGCCTTTCTTACATGGGCAGCCCATAATCATTTTTTTCGTTTCCGTCAATACGATCTCTATTCCGCTAAAGATTTTTTCGCTTAATCCAATCCCTCCGGGATAGCGGTCATAAAAAAAGAGCGTCGGTTTTTCATTATGATCTGCTTTTACTTGCGGAATAACGTGAATATCCTGCGGGTCTGACATCACAAATAATGGCGCGATATGGTTAAGTGCGTGGGCCGTTCCAACCAGTCCCTCTTCAAGCCGTTCATGCCCCAGTTCCGCAAGCGGCTGATTAAGGGATATCCATGCTGCATTGGTATGAAGCTCCTCCTCCGGAAGATGAATCGGTCCAGAACCTATGTTTTCATGTGTCTCAAATTTAATCTTTTTAAAAATGGTCGACATCGCTCTGACGCTGACATCCCCATAACCAATTTCAGCACCGTTCATTCTTTTCAGCCTGTCCGTTTCCAACACTTTCAATTGAACTGCCAAGTTAGCATCGGTAAAATAATCGACATCTACTTCCCTGACAAATGCTTTTTTTTCCTCCCAATCAAGCTTCTCCACTTGAAATTGTGTTCCTTGATGTAAATAAATCGCTTCCTCATGGAGTAATGTCATTGATGAAAAACGGTCCATTTCTCCGATAACCCTTACATTGGCAGCATCGGTTTGATCGACAATGACCACATTTTCCTGTGATGCCGAACGAAGGCTTATATTGTGGGCAGGGAAAGAATCATTCATCCAATACCATTTATCCCCGTTGCGATACAGGACACGTTCTTCAGCCAAATATTCCAGCAGCTCTTCCGTACCAACATTTCCGAACTCTTCTCCCTGTTTAAACGGCAATTCATAGGCAGCACATTTCATATGATCAATGAGAATGATTAAATTATCGGGATTAATTCTTGCCGTTTCCGGACTTTTATTAAAAAAATAATCGGGATTTTGGATTATGTACTGGTCCAATGGACTTGAACTCGCCACCATAATGACCAATGCCTCGCCATGACGCCTTCCCGCTCTTCCCGCCTGCTGCCAGGCGCTGGAAATCGTGCCAGGATATCCCGTCATGATGCACACCTGCAGCTGCCCGATATCAACACCTAATTCCAGCGCATTCGTGCTGACAACACCATAAATTTCACCTGAGCGAAGCCCTTTTTCAATTTTTCTTCTTTCGGTCGGTAGATATCCCCCGCGATAGCCCATAATTGATTTGGCGCCCAATTGGTTTTTTACTAATTCCTGAAGATAAGTCAGGATGATTTCCACCCTTACCCTGCTTCTTGCAAAGACAATCGTTTGTATTTTATTTTTTAATAATTCACCAGCTATTTTTCGCACCTCAAGTGTGGCGCTTCTTCTAATGTTTAACGGTTTATTTACGATTGGCGGGTTATAGAAGAGAAAATGCTTTTTCCCGCTCGGCGCACCATTATTATTAATCAATTGCATTCTTTCTTCAGTTAATAGTTCCGCAAGCTCCAGAGGGTTGGCAATCGTGGCAGATGTGCAAATAAAAACTGGATTGCTTCCATAATAGCGGCAAATTCGCTTTAATCTTCTGATAACATTCGCAACGTGACTGCCAAATACGCCCCGATACGTATGAAGCTCGTCGATTACGATGAATTTAAGATTTTCAAATAGGGAGACCCATTTTGTGTGATGTGGCAGAATTCCGGAATGAAGCATATCCGGATTGGTTATTACCACATGCCCTGCTTTTCTCACCCTTTGCCGGATATTAGCAGGTGTGTCACCATCATATGTGTAGCTATTTATAGAAGCACCGGCTGCTTGAATGATTTCGTTGATCTCACTTTTTTGATCCTGCGCCAGCGCTTTGGTGGGAAACATGTAAAGCGCCCGGGAATCAGGGTTATTTAGAATGGTTTGCAAAACCGGAAGATTGTAGCATAATGTTTTTCCCGACGCTGTCGGAGTTACGGTAACAATGCTATTTCCCGCCATGATCTTCTCATACGCAGATTTCTGATGGGTGTAAAGCTGTTCAATGCCTTTCGAATGGAGAGCACTTTTTAAAACCGGGTGCAGGTCTTCAGGCAATGGGACTGTTTGCGACGCTTTTTCCGGTATTGTATGCCATGTCACAATATTGTTATGAAAATCGTCGTTTAGTTTTATCTCAGCTAAAATTTCTTGGAGATTTTTTTTCAAGATCATCCTTCTCACCTCACACCTTCTATTTTAGCGAATAAACGTTCGTAATAAAAGAAAAATAATGCTTTTAATCAATTTTTTGTTACAATAATAACAGACAGGAATATTCAATGTAGGTGATGGTATGAAAAAAGAGGATATTAAAAAGTTACTTTCTGATTTCACCCTTTTCCGCGAACTAAATGATTTGGAATTAATGAAGATTACCGATATTGCCATAGCAAGAGAATGGAAAAAACAAACTCACGTTTTTCTTCAAGGCGACCCGCTGGAAAATGTTTATTTTATATATGAAGGAAAAATAAAAATCTATAAGAGTGATGTGAACGGCAAAGAACAAATTGTCGCCCTTGCAAAAAAGGGTGAAATGTTTCCTCATGTCGGCTTCTTTAGGAGAGGAGACTATCCGGCTTATGCCGAAGTACTAGAACCTTCTACATTAGTTGCCGTTCCTATTTCCAAGTTTGAAAATGTCCTGATTGAAAATCCAGAGCTTTGCATTAAGGTGTTTAAGGTACTGGGAGAGAAAATTGTCGATTTACAAAATAGATTAGAGGAGCAAATTCTCAATAATACATATGAGCAAATTGTTAAGCTCTTGATTCGTCTTGCACAGAATCACGGGAAAGAGCAGGATGATAGGACGATTCTTTTAAAATCCGAATTTACTAATAAGGACCTAGCCAATATGATTGGCACGACAAGAGAAACGGTCAGCCGTACGCTTACCAAAATGAAAAAAGATGAATTAATTGAAGTAGACCAAGAAGGCAATATGATTTTAGATATTGAAGTCTTAATGGAAGAGATCCATCTAATATAGAAAAACACCGCGGCCAGGTTTAGCTGCGGTGTTTTTTCATTATTTGACTGCCAATTGAAGCATGTCGGCCATATCTTCTTGTGCTGTGCTGATTAATTTTAAATTAAAGGTATCTTGAAGGACCTTAAGTACTCCTTCAGAAATAAATTCCGGCGGTTTTGGTCCAATGCGGATATCCTTAATACCGAGGCTGAATAGTCCTAAGAGAATCGCGACTGCTTTTTGTTCAAACCAGGATAAGACAATGCTCACTGGCAGTTCATTTACTTCACAGCCAAAAGCATCGGCAAGTGCCAGGGCAATTTTTACAGTGGAACCGGAGTTGTTACATTGTCCTAAATCAATATAACGTGGAATATTCGTTCCCGGGACAACACCATAGTCCACGTCATTAAAGCGGAACTTCCCGCATGACGTGGTTAAGATGACTGTCTCAGGAGGCAGCGAGGTGGCCAGTTCCCGGTAATAATCGCCGCCATGCCCTGGTGCATCACAGCCGGCAATCACAAAGAAGCGCTTAATTTTACCTTCTTTTACCGCAGCAATCACTTCAGGTGCCAGGCCAAGGACTGTTTCATGGTGGAAACCTGTCAGTAATGTTTCTTCAGACTCTATGGCGGCTGCAGGAAGCTCCAATGCTCTCTCAATTAATGGTGAGAAATCATCATTAACGATTTTTTCGACATTTTCAAGACCAGCTACTTCATATGAAAACATTCTGTCGGAATAGCTTCCCTTTATTGGCATGACACAGTTGGTTGTTGCCAGAATGGCTCCTGGGAATGCTTCAAAAAGACGACGTTGGTCGTACCACGCTTTTCCGATATTCCCCTTTAAATGCGCATATTTCTTTAACGCTGGATACCCATGGGCAGGCAGCATTTCTGAATGGGTATAGATGTTGATTCCTTTACCTTCAGTCTGCTTTAATAATTCCTCGAGTGCAAAAAGATTATGACCTGTTACGACAATACAATTACCCTCGATTTTATTTTGCGACACACGAATTGGCTCAGGAATCCCCAGACGTTCAGTATGGGCTTTATCGAGCAATTCCATGACTCGGACTGCCGCCTGCCCCACTTTCATCGCCATATCGATATGTTCCTGCACATTGAAGTTTGAATTCGTTAAAGTCATATAAAGTGCTTCGTGAGTGGTGGCATCAACGAAAGAATCTGTATAACCAAGCTGATTTGCATGTGTTCGATAAGCTGCAATCCCTTTTAAACCGAAAACGATCGTATCCTGCAGGCTTGCAATTGTCTCGTCTTTTCCGCAAACACCGATTACTTTACAACCTCCTGTTGGAGTTTGTTCACATTGATAACAGAACATTTCATTCCCTCGCTCTCTTAAAAATTCTGCTTAAGCATACTAATTCATTCATTATTTCAGTGTGATGCAAATCACACTAAAGCGTATTGTAATAAATCGTTCAAAAAGTTATTGCAAATATATGGCGGCACTTACCTAGTGCTGCCTGCATATGATATGGTGTGAAATTGTTTGAAAGAGAGGGTAAAAGGTATGTCGTCTATGCTTCCGAGCGAAAAGGAAAACAATAAAAAGCCGATACAAGAACCGTTTCGTGAGTTAGTGAAAACAATGAATGACTTCTTCACTGAAAAGCCAATTAGGGGTTTTTTACAATCGATTGATGAGTTTTTCAAATCACCATTTCCTTTTGAATCAGGGTTTCATGTGGATACAATCGAAACCGGGAATGAATATATTATTTCTGCGGAGCTTCCCGGTGTAAAAAAGGAGCAAATTCATTTAAATATTACTGGGAATTATGTAACGATCTCCGTAGAAAATCAAGAGCTCGAAACCCAAGAAAATAACCAAACGCACGTTTATCGGAGCAAATTTGTCCGCAAGCAATCATCGCGGACGATTTCGCTTCCACATGCCATTAATGAAAAAAAGGTAAAAGCCTCTTATCGTGATGGTTTATTACAAATTCGCATTCCACAGGAAAAAGGCAATGTTATTGAAATCGAGGAATAGCTCTTGATAATCACATGGAAAAAGACGGCGGGTGCCGTCTTTTTTACACTTTAAACATTCCGCCGACCCCTTTGACAAGAGAAGAAACTTGATTTACTGCATTCATCATCTGTCCTGCAGTGTTAATCATTTTATTGAAATCAATTGACCCATCCTGGGATTTAAAGGAATTCATTAACGACTGCATTCCCCCAGGCTGCTTGGGCATGATGTTTTGTTTTGGGTACGGGTTCATCATCGGATAGCCATTCATTGGCATAAAGGGCTGCTGCAGCATTTCTTCCTTCGGCTGTAACGGATTTTGAAATAGGAATTGCGAATCCTTTTGTGAATATTGATTTTGGTATGGATCCGAAGGGGAAGTATTTTGGGCAAATGGCGGGTTGCCTGGCAAATAGTAAGGGTTTTGCTGTTGGTAAGGACTCCATTGATAGTTCTGCGGCATTGCAGGATATGGAAAGGGTTGGTTACGATAAAAATACTGAGGGTACCACCCTTCGCTATTAGGAACTTGGTGCATCATTTGCCCCGAGTATCCATAATTGAAATAATGATTCGGTCTCATTTTACCAAACATGGGCAAACATCTCCTCCGCATATATCTCTACTACACTTTATGAGGAATAGATGTGAATGGTGATTGCATGGAATAAAGTGACACTGTCAAAATCACAAGAATTTTGTCTGAAGTTTAAATTTTTTAAAAACTAAAAATCCTTTTTTTTCGTGTTACGATAGAAAAAATGGTGAAGGAGGAGCTAATATGGACATCCGCGAACTTAAAAGCAAATTTATTCAAAGCCGGGAATACAGCACAGATGACGTTAATGCACTAATGGATTTTGCTAAGAAAGTCTATATTCAAAACGAGATCAGCATTAAAGAATATCGTACACTTGTCCGTGAACTTGAAAACCAAGGAGCGGTCATGCCGGAAAATGATAAAGAAAACTCCCTCATCAAAAATCAATAAAGACTAAAACGAGATGCTGAATTTGCATCTCGTTTTCCTTTTACACTGTAACGGGGCTTATTTTGCCCAATTTATTTACGATGTTTGAAATCCTTTTTCTTGGAACCGTTATTTTTTTATATTCATCCTGCTTCAAACGAATTCGTTGTTCTGAGAAAGAGGCCTGAAAAACCGAATCTAATTCTTCTAATTGTTCGTATATACCTGTCAGCATAGCTAGCAGCCTTTCCTTATCCGTCATAGGTTCATTCATCAAAAAACCTCCTCGTAAATTCCTTTAATAGGAATAATTCTCCCTTCATTCAACTCTTCCTCCGCCCTTGACAAAACTAGAACCTATTCGGCAAAGAAAGTGCTGAAGTGCCACACACAGCCTTTTTCTTTCGACATAATCCATTTTCGCATGAAAAAAAGAAAAACGTACATGCTAGAAATGGAGGTGTGAATGATGCCAAAACAGAATAAACAAACCAACAAACAAAGACAAGCTGAACAGGGAAAAAAAGCAGGATACGGGGATAAAAAGCTGGAAGGCCCAAACCGGCCTGCAGATTAATAAGATATACCAAAAAGCAAGGACAGCTGATCTGACCCAGCCTCCTTGCTTTTTTTTCGGACCAATTCTATTCCCATTTCTTAAGATTTAATATCTTTTGAATGCTAAGCAATAATTCCAATTGATGGGTTTTAGAAAAGTACCAATCG
>CAYNUT010000125.1:0-4464 GCA_964400595.1 uncultured Neobacillus sp.
TGAATTTAAATCATCAATGAGATGATTATATTTATCAACAAATGTTTTAATCGTGTCAAACAGTGCTTGAGTATCATTTGTCGTTTGAATCGACATCGTCTGCCCAACAGAATTCCCTTTAAGATTAAACTTAATGCCATCAAAGGTAAAGGTAGGACTATTTATGCTTAAATCGAGGCCGTTAATCTTGACACTTCCTGCTGAACCATCTTTCCCAGATGCTGATGTGATATTGGGGCCTTGAAATGCTAGGATGGGGTCACTTGTATCTGTGGTACCATTTACGATCCCCAAATTATTTGCACCGTTTAAATTAGTTATGTTAATATTTACATTTTTCCCTGTAGCAACTGATGTAAACACAATTGATCCATTTCCATCAAAGTAACCTGCCTTAATCCCAGTCGAATCACTTTGAGCATTGATTTTTGTAAGGACTTGATCAATTGTATCTTTTGCTTGGACATCAATGGTCTTACTTGTTCCTGTTGGACTGGCAGAAATGTCAAAAGAAAAAGCAGTTCCCACCTCATCTGTCCTGCTTTTTACACTCCCAGTAAAACTGACAGATGCCCCTTGTGCAGCTTGTGCAAGTGAAATCACTTGAATAGTGTAGCTTGATGCAGTCGGTGATCCAGAAAGGCTCGCATCAATAAGATCAGGTTGGCTGTTTGTTAAGGCTTTCTTATTGAAGGTCGATTGTAAGCGGAGATTTTGGACAGATTTGCGAAAATCATCAATCTTCGTATTAATTTCCCGATATGCATCTGTTTTCCAGGAGTTTAGTGTTTTCGATTGCTGCAGTTTTATTAACTTTGCACTATTTGCTTGTACCAATTGTTTGACTAAACCTTCCGTATCCAACCCAGATGCTAGACCGGAGATTCTATTAAGATTAACAGAGTTTACCACTTTAAATTCCTCCTTTGGTAATATTTACATTTATATCAGTATGAAAAAATTTAACTTCTAGCTTGATGATGTCATTCTATTACCAAAATATTGGGTAAAGAAAAATTTTACCTCTATAAATTTACTATCGGATAAAATAATAAAAGGTTTAATTTCCATCTACTTTCCTCATAACATTTTTTGGAATAATTGATTATGGGTTTTTAAGTTGTCTCCAAATAAAAAAATAGAGACGCAGCTCACGTCTCCATTCATTCACCCATTGCTATTTCATTATCCCGTTAGCAATTCCGAGCATTTGATCTGCATATGAAACCGCTCTAGCGTTCATCTGGAAGCTTCTTTGCGATGTCATCAGATCCGTCATTTCCTTTGTCAAATCCACATTGGAGCCTTCTAAACAGCCGGAAGAAATTTCCGCCTCTTCTGGCGCCATTATCCGAACATAATCCGCCGCCCCTGTTCCATTGGGAAGGGCATCAGCATCAATCACGAATTGGTTATCTCCCACATTCTTTAATAAATGATAATTTTGAATATCCACAAGGCCCACACGCTGTGCAGAAATTAAGGTTGTACCAGTGCCATTCCTATTTTTCATTTGGATTTGCCCGGTAGAATCGAAGTTGACTTCATACTGGCCATCCAGTTCAATCGGGGAACCATTTTGATCAAGCAGGTACCCGCCGCTTGCGTTAACTAAATGATAGCTTCCTGGTTTATTAGGATCAGGACTTAAATGGAAATTTCCATCACGGGTGTACCTTACTTCGCTGATAGCCCCGTTTTGTCCAGATGGTATCCCAACTTGAAAAAAGCCCTTCCCTTGAATCATTAAATCAAATGGATTTCCAGTTTGAATGGCTTGTCCCTGTTCTAAATCAAGCTGGGTAAGACCTGTCCGTGTTCCATAACCGACTCGAATTCCATTTGGAGTTAACCGGCCGATTTCGAGATCAGTACGCCCTTGGTTATTGATTTGGCTGGCCAAAATTTCTGAGAAACTCTGATCTCTGCGTTTAAAACCAGTAGTATTCACATTCGCTACGTTGTTAGCTGCAGTATCAATTTTTTGCTGATATGCCTGCAGTGCGCCAGAAGAAATAAATAGTGATGTGTTCAATTTTTATTCCCCTATCTTTTAAATGTCTTTCTTATCCGTTAAATTTTTCCGACAGAATTAAGTTGTTGTAACGATTGATCGTATGCGTTAATAACCTTTTGATTGGCCTCATATCCACGTACAGTAGCCATCATATCAGCCATCGTTTGGCCCGGATCGACATTGGATTGTTCTATGAATCCCTGGTGCAGGGCGATGCCCGGATTGTTCCCTCCAGCATCTTGAATAAAGGCCAATGGGTTATCAGATTTGAAGGTATTTCCCCCTATCCGGCGGAGATCATTTGGATTTTGAACCACTACCATGGCAATTTGTCCAACCGATTGCGTGCCTTTAGCCATAATCCAGCCCTCCGAATTGATCTCTAAATCCCCTTTACTGATACTGTCAGTTATTTGAATTGGTCGGTGATCAGCACCCACAACACGATAACCGTCAGATGTCACGAGGTTGCCATTGGCATCTAAATCCCATTTCCCATTTCTTGTATATCCTGTCGAGCCATCAGGCAGTTCAACAGCGAAGAAAGCAGCGGGTTTGACTACACGGCCATTAATATTTTGCAGCGGGATATTTTGATCTTCGATAGCAACATCCAATGGTTGATTTGTCTCAACCAGCGTGCCCTGAGCAAAGCTTGGAATCCTCTCTTGTGCATAAACACCATTGGAAAGTGCTCCTATTGGCATATTCTGCTGCGGTATTCCGTCATTTGAAATATTTCCGTATTGATTAAAGTCGCGGACCCGCTGAAGCAGCATGTTGGGGAATGACCGAAGGACCGTGTCATCCTTCTTATACCCCGGTGTTTGGGCATTAGCCAAATTGTTAGCCAATGCTTCCTGTTTTCGCTCCAAAGAAAACATACCTGAAGCTGCCGAATATAAACCTCTAATCATAAATAAACCCCTCTCTTATGAGTTTGTCCGGTTTGCAAGCTGGAGAATAAAGGATACTTCGTCATATTCTTTTTCTAATTCCCTCGCAATTTGCTCAACCGAAAGTCCCTGTTTATGTAAATCAAAAACATCCCTAAACCGATCATTTAAGAATAATTTTTTCTCCTGAATTTCACTGTTCAATTTTGTTTCCATTTGAAAAGTGGAATCGGGGATTTGATTTCTCGTACTTAATTGTTCTTTCACTTGTTTCAATGCGGAGTGATAATTCTCTACCATTCTTCTTAATTCTGTAATTTCAAGATTAACATGTTTATTGTTTTCGATAAATTTTTGATAAACTTGCTTCTGAAAAGCAATATCCTGCTGTGGAGCTGATTCGCCCTTCAAACTTCTGAATATTAAATATAGGACCCCGATAAAATTAAGAACCAATAGTGTTACAAATAGATAGCTTTGCACCTGAATTTCATCCTTTCTATTATATAATAGCTACCCATCTAATTTAAGGTCGAGCCAGGCTTTATTGAATCATTTTATCTACCATGTAGACACGGGTAATATAGTTGGATCCTAACTCCTTATTAAGTTTGTCTTTCAAACTCTTTTCTATTAAAGTGAAGCCTTTGGGTCCGCTGGCTTCTTCCTTCTTCATACTATTAAAGCTTTTAATAATGGTGTCTTCAACACGAAAGTCCAGTTTTTTAATTTCTTCTGCGTTATTTTCTGAAGTCGTAATAATTTTAAACTTTGTTTTGATAAAACCGCCATCAGCGAAATTGGTGGTGATTTCTTCAGTATCCACTGATTTTTTCAGCACCTCGTCAATCGTTGGCTTTTCAACTTTCGCTTTTTCTTCAGCGGGACTATTAAAATGATTCCAAGCAAAGAATCCTCCCACGCCAATTATGCTTATGACCGCAATAATCAGAAATGATTTTAAATATAGATTCATTTTTTATTTGGTCCCTTCTCCATTAATTGCCTGATTATGTATAGAGGTTAATTAATAACCCTTTAATTTCCCCGACCCTTTCCAATATGGAAAGTCCGGTATTTTGTTGCTGGAGTATATGATCCGTTAATTCCATCAATTTGTTGTCAAGTGTTTGGACCGTTTTCAAAGTCTTATTTCCACCATACGGATCCCATGTTTGTGTTTGATACAACGACATTCCATTTTTTGTTACTTCATTCATAAATTGTTTGACGAAATTTTTGTATTTCCTAAGCTCATGAAATGTGGGATTATCACTTAACTTCCTGCCCTGTTGGTCGATATCTTGCAGCAGCTGCTGGAGATGTTCCTTACTAAGATCTTTAGAGTATGAATTGATTATTTTTTGAAATGACACTGAATTTGCAGTGGAACGCTCGGAAGTTAGGAGGCGTGAGTCACCAATATTTATTCTTACCTGATCTTGTATTTTCAAATGGATTCACCCCCATTATTTATTCATCAAAAATAGCAATCAAAATTCATCAAAATATGATGTAATTATACCCTAATATTTCAAAAAATTCATCAAA
>CAYNUT010000125.1:4474-5374 GCA_964400595.1 uncultured Neobacillus sp.
AGAAAAAAAGCTTCATTGGCATCTTCACAGAAAAAGCTCCTATCCTTTACCGATAAGAGCTGCTGCAAATTGAGGTAACATATATTCAATCGAAAAATATACATCACTACTTTTTCGCATAATAAAAGGTATCTTTCGTGTGCACCGGGATGAATTTGCTTTCAATACCAGTTATGGACTCTGCGTGACCTAAGAATAAAAAGCCATTATTTTTTAAAACTGTATAAAACCTGCTGATAATGTTTTTTATGATCTCTTGATTAAAATAGAAAAGAACATTACGGCAAAAAATAAAATCTACTTGATTGAATTTTCCATAAAGGTGATAATCGGTTAAATTAAATGGTTCAAAAGTAACCATTTGCTTGATTTCGTTTTTTACTTCATAGCCATGTTCCACTTCAATAAAATATTTTTTAAAATATTCCTTGTTATCAGGAAATCTTCTGAAGCTGAGGGAATTCTTTGGATAAAAGCCTTTTTCAGCAGTCTCCAGCACCTTTTTATTTAAGTCAGAAGCCACAATCCTTACCCTTTTTCCGGTTGTCATTTCTAATTCCTTTGCTAATATTGCCAGGGAATATGCCTCATCCCCTGTAGAACAAGGGATGCACCACACATTGATTTCTTGGGCAGAATGCTGTCTCACCAGGTTTTGAAATTCCAATAGCTGATTGTATTCCCTGAAGAAATAGGTTTCATTAATGGTGATATGTTCCACAAGTCTATCCCATTCTTTTAGATCTTTTTTTAGATGAATCAAATAATCCGATAATTTAAGTCCCACTTCCAATAGCCTTCTAGAAACTTTCAATTCTAAACTTGCTAAATTTGCAGTGAAGTCAATCCCGCAAAATTCCCTGATATTTACCGCCAACTCCGTTAATTCACTTTTCACAT
>CAYNUT010000125.1:5384-10182 GCA_964400595.1 uncultured Neobacillus sp.
CTCCTGGTTATTATGGTTTGGGGGAACACCAATGCGATTTTCCGCAAAAGCCTTCCACCCCTTTACCAATTATTTAAGTTTCTCTATTTGAGAATTTACTTCTGTAACAGCATGGACGACTTCTTCCACTTCTTTGGTTTGCGTTTCGATGCTGCTATTTAATTCTCCTGTTTGTTTTCGGACATTTTCCACCTCAAGAGCAATATCCTGACCGTATTGTGCCTGCTCCGTTGTAGCAGCAGTCATTTGTTTGATCATATCTTTCATCTGATTAATGTTCCGAACAATTTCCTCAGCTGTAAGGGCTTGTTCCTTGGTTGCATTGGTTACAGAATTAGATTGATTGGTGACATTCTCGACTGCCTCTACAATGGCACGGCTGCCCTTCGCCTGCTCGGAAGTGGCGGTTGAAATTTGGTGTACCTGGTCTTTTGCATTGATGATTCCTTTGACAATTTCATCTGCAGAGATAGATTGTTCTTTTGTAGAATGAGTCATCTCCGCAGCTTGCTTTTTAACATTTGCAACAGATTTGATGATGAACTCACTATTCTTCGTTTGCTCCTCTGTCGCTTTGGCAATTTGGTTCATTTCTTCTGTCACCAGTGCGATTCCCTCAGCAATTTTTTTGATTGCCTGATTCGTATCTTCTGCCAGCTGATTTCCAACTTTTACTTTATCGGCACCGTCTTTGATCGATGTAACTGCGACAGCCGTTTCTTCTTGGATGCCTTTGATGAGCATCGCAATTTCCTTCGTTGCTATTGCAGAACGTTCGGCCAGTTTACGAACTTCTTCTGCAACAACCGCAAAACCTTTTCCATGTTCACCTGCACGCGCTGCTTCAATTGCAGCATTAAGAGCTAAAAGGTTCGTTTGTCCTGCAATATCCTCAATTACTTTGATAATACTTCCAATTTCCTCTGAACTTTTTCCAAGACTAACTATCACATCACTTGCTTGAGTTATTACCTCTGAAATTTCATTCATGCCATTCAATGTTGCATTCAATGAATCTGTTCCCTCAAGCGCATCATCCTTAACTTTGTTGCTAAGGTGATTAACAGTTTGCGCACTATCTGCCACTTGCTTGATCGACACAACCATTTCTTCTACTGTATCAGCCGTTTGTTCTGCACCCTCAGTCAGACTTACGGCATGTTCGCTGACACCCTTAATCGAGTTGCTCATTTCTTCAATAGATGCCGAAATTTGTTCCACACTTGCCCCGGCACTCCCCACATTTACGGCCACTTGTTCAATTGAAGCCATCATTTCCTGGATTGCTGAAGAAGTTTCTTCTGCAGATGCTGACAACTGATCGGCACTCCCTGCCACCAAATTTATGGAAGCGCTCATTTCTTCGACTGCAGCAGATACTTCATCCACGCCGGAGGCGGTTTGTGTCGTGTTGGCTGCAACCTGTTGAATAGATGTAACAAGTTCTCTGAAAGAATCGCTTGCTCTGTTCATCGAAGAGTCTAATTCTTGCGCACTGCCGGAGGTTTTATTGATGGAATTTTTAATTTCCTTAACCGAATTTGCCGATAACTGAACATTTTTAGCAACTCCCGCAACAGAACGGCTGATGACTCTTGAAATAAGGAAAGCAATCGCAATACTCAATACTGTTGCAATAACAGAAATAATGAGAATCAGGGTTTTACTCTGTTTTGCATATTTTGAAGCATCGGAGGTCGTTCTATCTAAATTCTTGTCAGTACTAGACTCAATCGCAGCTAAATGCCCAACAGCCTTTTCACCAATTGGCCCCATCTGATTAAATACTTCTGTAAATCCCTTCATGTCCTGGGCCCTTGACTTTGCCAGAGCCATTGGAATCAATTTTTGATATTCATAGAATAAACGGTCAAATTCATCTAACCTATATTGGTCCTTTTTTGTCAGCATTGGACGCAATGCCTTTACATTGGCATTTAAATAGTTGATTTCTTTATTTAATACCTCTTCAGCCTTGTCCATCGTATTATCATCTGCTGCAGTTCCATGTTTTGCAATGTATAATCTTACCCGCGTCATGTTGATGTTTAGTTTACCAAGCGTGGTTACTTTAACTACTTCCTTATTAGCTATATCGTTTACTGATCCTGCTAATCTATTAATATTCATATAAGAATAAACACTCAAAATAAGAAGTAAGACTAAAATTCCAATAAAACTGTTCCATAACTTTGTCTTCATTGAAAATTTTTTAAACATAGCATGCTCTCCTTGTAATTTCTTAGATGCTACCTCTAGGCTGTTAGAATGTTTTTTCTTTATTATAATGTGATGTTATATAGATTTTATTTCAATTTTCCCACAAGCATTTTGACGCTTTGTGCTGATTTCACTAACTCTCCCACTTCTTTTGTTTGTACTCCAATGCTTATGTTTAGTCCATCGGCTTGTTTTTTCACGTTTTCTACTTCTTTCGTAATTTCCTGGCCAAACCCTGCCTGGTCATTGGTGGCAGCTGTTATTTGGCCAATCATTTCTTTTATGCTGTTTACATTTCGAATGATTTCCTCTGAAGTAAGTGCCTGTTCTTTCGTCGCATTTGTCACGGAAACGGATTGATTCGTTACATTTTCAACCGCTTTTACGATAGCGGATCCGCCTTTTGCCTGTTCGGCAGCCGCAAGAGAAATTTGATGAACCTGCTGCTTTGCACTCATAATACCTCTGACAATTTCTTCTGCGGTCAGCGATTGTTCTTTTGTTGAAAAGGTCATTTCCCCCGCTTGCTTTGTAACATTTTTAAATGCAAGAGTAATAAACTCACTATTTTTTGTTTGTTCTTCTGTTGCTATTGCGATTTGATTCATTTCTTTTGTTACTTGGGCAATGCCATCAGTAATTTTCATGATTGCTAGGTTTGTTTTTTCAGCCAATTCATTTCCAATTTTTACTTTATCAGCACCCATTTTTATGGATTCAACCGCTGCAGTTGTTTCTGCTTGAATTCCTTTGATCCTAGCAGAGATATCCTTCGTTGCCAGTGCAGATCGTTCAGCTAATTTACGGACTTCGTCTGCTACAACGGCAAACCCTTTCCCATGGTCTCCAGCACGAGCAGCTTCAATCGCGGCATTAAGAGCTAATAAATTGGTTTGTTCGGCAATTTCATCTATGACTTTAATAATAGTGCCAATTTCTTTAGAGTTTTTTCCAAGCTCTGCCATTACATCACTAGCTTGATTAATGACGGATGAAATTTCTTTCATTCCGTTCAAGGTTTCATTGAGCGAATTGGTTCCCTCGAGAGCATCGCTCTTAACTGAATGACTAAGTTGATTTACAGTTTGTGCACTGTCAGCTACTTGTTTAATAGATGCAAGCATTTCCTCAACTGTTGCAGATGTTTGATCCGCGGTATGCGTCAATTCCACAGCATTTTCGCTAACACCTTTTATTGATTTGCTCATTTCTTCAATTGCCGCAGAGATTTGCTCCACACTTGCACCTGTATTACTAACATTTCCAGCAACTTGTTCAAGTGAAACCATCATTTCCTGAATCGCAGAAGAGGTTTCTTCAGCAGAGGAAGATAATTGATCAGCGCTTCCGGCCACCATATTAATCGAAGCACCCATTTGTTCAATGGCAGCAGAGATTTCCTCAACCCCCGATGCCGTTGAATTCGTGTTTCCAGCTACTTGTTGGATCGAAGCCACCAGTTCATAAATTGCCTCGTTCGCTTTATTCATTGAAGAATCAAGTTCTTGAGCACTTAATGCAGTATTATCAATTGATTTCTTAATTTTCCCAACAGCATTGGCCGACGCGTCCACATTTTTAATGGCTCCTGCTACCGCACGTCGAATAAGTCTTGTCATAATAAAAGCGACCAGAATGCTGAATAATGAGGCTGCAACTGATAATAATAATATTTTATAATTGAAGCTCTCAGCATCAGATTTTGATTTGGCGATTAACATTTTATCGCTGGACTTGATCCCTCTTGATAATGTATTAAGAGAAGTAACTGTTTTTTCACCATATGGTTCCATTGCTCTTAATTGCGGCTGGACAATATCATAATTATTGGTTGCAGAATCCTTGAAGAGAAATGGAATGGTAGCTGCATAACCTTCGAACTTGTCACTGAATTCTGCTAATAATTTCTGCTCTTTTGCATCACTTAATTTTTTTAGTTTTTTAGGATAACCCATGGCATTAAATATAACAGTTTTTATGTTTTCATTGTTAATCCTATCATACATCTCTCGAAATTTTTTATCCACATCCATGAGCTTTTCCTTAATTTCATTGAGCTCCACTTTACCACCTCTAATCTAATGGCAAAAATATTTTTCATTTTTTACCATTACTTTTTCTTATGTAATATCCATAATTTGAATAATTCTGCATATAAAATCAGTGCTTTGACTAATTATGATACCCTATGAAACACTCTTTTAACATTTAATGGGATAAAATTGGCGAAAATTCAAATTGCCTATTCCCACTATTTACAAGGCCTCCCATAGCTTTTATAGCAATTATAAAACTAATTTGCGACAATTTTCAAACACCAAATTATTAGCTTATCCTAATTTAATAATTTATTTTAATATTTTAGAAAAATTTTGTTTATCCTATTGACTTTAATTGGTATTTTTGTTATTCTCTTATTATAAATATGTCGAAGTATGTTGAAGGGAGGATGAATTATGAAATCAACAGGAATAGTTAGAAGAGTGGACGAACTCGGAAGAGTGGTAATCCCAATAGAATTAAGAAGGACATTAGAGATAGCAGAAAAGGACGCACTTGAAATATATGTTGACGGTGA
>CAYNUT010000126.1:0-9935 GCA_964400595.1 uncultured Neobacillus sp.
TTTCCAACCTTACCAAGTGTGTTCCAATCTTTTTAATATTTTGGCAGGCTGCAGTAAGAAGAGCATGATCACTTGCATTCTTCAATCCCCGTAACCTGCAATATCGAAGCCGGACAGCTCTTTTGAGTCTGCGAAGCTTCGCTCAATTTTTTCTTTTCTAAATTTATAAAGTATTTTTACCGATTTAGATAAGCGATTTAACCTTACCTTTTCCTTGTGCTCCTCCCATACATGACCTGTTACAACTATTACAACCAGCGGTAGGCACGAAGACTCCTGCGGGAGTACGGGGCAGGGGAGACCCAGCAAGAGTGAAGCGATGAGGAGGCTCCCCGGCACGCCCGCGGAAAGCGAAGTGCCTGGAGCGCCAATCAACAGACCCGTTTAAAAGACTATATACCAACAATATTATAATAAATTAACGCGGTTAATTATTAATGTAATAGAATAAAATAAGAGACTGCCGAGATTTTTCGGCAGCCTGACTGTATCATGTTGATACAGCATTACTGATTGACAAGAACAGCAGCCATTTTATCCTCAATCCTTTTCCCTTTTTCTTCATCCAGCAAATTATTTAATAGAATGGAAAAAATCAATGTTTGCCCGCTTTTCGTTTCCACATATCCTGATAGGGAGCTCACTGTAGAAAGTGTGCCTGTTTTCGCTCTAACTTTTCCTCGAAGGGCAGTGGTGTTCATTCGTTTTCGAAGGGAACCGCCCACGAGTTTTCCTGGTACTCCTGACATAGGTAAGGAGTTGAAATATGTTGGAAACCATTTTTCCTTTTGTACAGTAAAAAGAAGCTGTGAAATCTTGTTTGCAGAAATCAAGTTCACATGGGAAACTCCCGAACCGTCTCTGATCACAAAGTTTTTTGTGTTTATCCCTAATTTATCTAGTTCTGTTTCCAATACCTCAAGACCCTTGTCCCAGCTGCCTTCCCCTTTCACCACTTTCCCCATTTCCTTTACCAACACCTCGGCATGCCCATTATTGCTTAGCTTCATGAAAGGAACAAGCAGCTCGGATAACGGCATGGAATGATGATCGAGCAAGAGTTTTGCACTGTCAGGCACCAGAGACGTTTTTATTTTTCCAGTTATTTTAATGCCTTGTTCACTTAATGATTGTTTGAATAGGGTTAAAGCATAGAGGGTGGGATCCCATACGCCAATCCATTCCTTCTCTCCTTTTGATTTAAGTGGGAGCGTTCCCTTAATAATAATGATGTTCTTAGCGTGCTCCCGCTGGATGCTAATTTTCTTTTTGGCTTCAGGCTCGACTGTGATAGCATGATTGATGATTTTTAGATAATTGGTATTTGGGGTGAGCTTTACCTGAACCTTGTCACCACTTTTCGCACCTGGCATGACCTCTACCCTCACTGAGCCGGAATCGTAATCATCAGTCGGTGAAGCAGTCAGTCCAGAGATTTGTGCACCATAATAAGTGGTTTCGTCACTCCAAGGCAGGTCAAGTGAATAGCGAACGTCATCAAAGTGTGTATCGTCGCCAAATAAATTTCCCTTTATCTTTTTTATCCCAAGCCCATGTAAGGATTCCGAAATTTTATCAAGGTCAGCTTTTAACAGTGTAGGGTCGCCGTTTCCTTTTAAATAAAGATTCCCATTTAATGTTTTCTTTTTCACAGGACCGTCTGAAAATACTTCTGTCAAGAATGAATAATCTTCACCTAAGACATTTAGAGCAGCTGCCGCCGTTAATAGCTTCATATTCGATGCAGGCCTGAGACGGGTGTCACCTTGATGTTGATAAATAAGCCGGCCATTAGCGGCTGAACGGATGCTGATCCCGGCAACAGCCCCTGTCAAATCCGCTTCGTTTTGAATCAGGTTATTTAGTTGTATTGCTAAAGATCGCTTATTTTCAGCTGCTAGGCCAGGATGTTCTGATGTTATTAAAGCAACAACAAAAAATAAAATGATATATCCTCTAATTTTTATATTCAAAACTTTTCCGGCCTTCCTTTTTTTTCAACAGTTTGTCCAATGGGCTTCAAATTATGACGTTAGTCCAAAAAGTTAATTACTTTTCCCAATTTACATCCAGGAAAAGTCGTTAGTTTTGAAAAAAAGGTCGTTAATTGATGATAATGGATCGTAATTGATAATAAATAGGTCGTTAATAACAAAAAATAGGTCTTAAGCTTTTATGTATGACGGGTATTAATTACGTCGAGGGGTTCTACGTGACCGAAATGTAAACAGAAGGCAAAAAAGTTCATGTAGAGGGTTAGGCCGAGTTCACTAAAGAACCCGGCCCATATTTTAAAATTCGTCCTCATACCAATATTTTTTATATTTTGCCCGATAGCAGGCGTCACAGGTTGGAAACAAGTGATCCCACGGCAGCTTCTTGCCGCAGTTTTTGCACTTTTTCACAAACTTCCTGATATCCGTTTTCAGCCGTTCCTGAACCTTATCACTTATTTCCTCACGGAGCCGTTCCCAATAAATCACTTCTGTGCGCTCACCCAGTCGGTACAAAAATAACAGATGCAACCCAATCGCTTTATAGCTTAATTCTAGTTCCTCAAGGCTCCCTTCCTTCATTGCTGGTTCCGGAAGCTCACGGCCCTGGATAATGGCATACATCTTATCCTCCCATTGCTTTGACAATGCCGGCTCATTTTTCGCAAAAGGCAGGTGAAGGAAACCGTATAAATCCATTAATGAAAGCCGTGCTTCAATTTCCGTGCCTTTAATCATATTGTAAAGTAATTTTTCCTCGGCGAGAGAAGCCTTTTTTGTTCCTTTGGGGCTTTCAAATTTTGCCCATAATTCGAAAAAAGTGCCCAAATCGCGGTAGTAGCGGAGAAACCGTTCAAATATAGAATTCGTCGGGGCAATGGCAAATGTTTGAACGGGCTGATCCTCCTGCAGCAGCAAGTTTTTCATTTTCTTAATTTCACTCGTAAATGCTACTTTTCCGATATCGTAGATCCCTTTACGGCCCGCACGCCCGGCAATTTGCTTAACTTCCTGGGAAGTTAACAGCCGCCTTCTCGTGCCATCAAACTTTTCATTTTCTAAAAAAACAATCCTGCGGATCGGCAGGTTCAGTCCCATGCCAATCGCATCAGTTGCGACAATCACTTTTGTTTTCCCTTTATTGAATTGCTCGATTTGCTTTTTCCTTGTTTCTGGAGGCATGCTGCCATAAATCATGCTGACGGAATGTCCGTCATTTTGCAGCCGCGAGGCGGTTTCAAGCACCCTCCTTCTTGAAAAGCAAATGAGCGCATCCCCTCTTTTAATGTGTTTAATATGAAACTCCTTCGATTCCACCTCCAAAGGAGTATCACGGCTGTATTCGTTGATTTCAATCTCCGAATCTCCTAACAGCTCAAGCAGCATCTTTTTAGAATTACGGCTCCCAATGATATGAACTTCCTCGGCATTTGCTTTTGTAATCGCCTTATACCAGGAAAACCCACGGTCTTTATCTGTAATCATCTGAGCCTCATCAATCACGACCACCTCATAAAACTCTTTTTCATAAAACATTTCTACCGTACAGGAAATGTGACTGGCTTTGGGCGTGATTTTTTCTTCTTCACCTGTCTTTAAGGAACAAGGTGTCCCTTCCGCATTCAGCTTATCATAAACTTCTAATGCCAATAACCTTAAAGGAGCCAAATATAAACCGCTGTATGCCTGTTTCATTTTTTCCAATGCATGATGGGTTTTCCCGGTATTTGTTTCACCTATATGGAGGACATAGCGGGCCCTGCGCTGCAAAGAGGGGTCGTACTCTGCTCCAAAAATCTCCTTGATAATCCGCTCTTCTTCAGCTTTTTTCCGTTGTCTTTCGGCCTCTTCCTCGGCCTTCTTCCGTTCCCGCTCAAAAAAATCCTTTTCCAAAATCTCTTTATGTACGTTTATGTTAAATGGAATCTCCGCGATTTTTAATAGGTCGGAAAGGTATTCATCCCGAATTTCTTCCATTACATATCCTTCAATATCGTACAAATGCTCGGCAATACAGCCCTTCACAAATGAAACTGTTAATTTTTCATTAAATATTTCAAAAAATCCATCCTTAATCTCAGGCGGAAGGTCCTCTAATACCTTTTTGGGAATCAGCTCAGAAAGGTAATCGGAAATTAAGCTTTCATAGACAAAAAAATAAGTCTGATATTCAAAGCTGCTCCTGCCCCACTGAAGTGTTTTATGAATATCACCTGTCAATTCTGCGAAAAACTCCTCAACGGTTGTGTACTGGGATGAATTAAATGAGCCTTGTTCGATTAATTTTTCCTCAAGGGCTAATGGGTCGATGGATTGAAATTTCACATTGTGCATAATATCGGCCGCCAGCTGCCTGGCGGTGAAATGGCGCACATAAAGGTAAATTGTCTCGTATTGTTTCTCGAGAATGTCACCTGCTTCGTTTTCAATTTCCTCACGAATCAAATGCCTCTGTTCCTCCAATTGTTTTTCCTGTTCTCTTCTGAAAAATTGCTCCTTCGCCATCTGGAAGCGGTCGCTCCACATCTCTTCTTCACCGGCAAAGGTTTCCTTTACCCAGGCCATCACATCAAAGGGCTGGTACATTCGCATTTCATCGCGAAACAGCTTGTTAATTAATTTCCGGTCAACTCCATGTGTCTCATACCCTTTTTCATGTAAAAATTCCTTTTTTTCGCTTTTCGGCACATCATTCGTTGATTTATTCAGCCAGACATTGATCCAAATCTGTTCTATATAGTGGGTGCGATCCGACAAATATTGTTCAAAGGACGGCACTGTTTCTCTCATTTCCAGGTAACGGTCAATGTCTTCGTATATTTTCATTTTTGTATGCTCAACAGCTTGAGGGTAAATGGTTAATAATTTACTCAAAAATCCTCTCCCTCTTTCTTAGACGGTTATATATGATGCAGATCACAATATTTATCAACTAACTCCTCGATTTGATCCATTTCCGGAAACTTTCCGGAAAATTGGAACTTGATTTCTTCAATAAAATGATCTTCATCATACACATGGATGGCTCCATTCTGCTTGATGATACTATATTCCGGCACAAAACGGTATCCATTACGTTCAATTGCCCCCATCTTCACATCCCCTTTTTCACATTTTTTATAGTATATGTAGAATTTACTTGGGCTAATCGAGCGATTTCTTCACATATAAAAGACGGCACCATCTAGGGGTGCCGTCCATCTCACTTATGCTGTTGTATAAACTTCCTCTTTATTTAATTCATGACGTATAGTTGCCTGTGCTGCAGCCAATCGGGCTAACGGCACACGGTATGGCGAGCAGCTGACATAATCAAGGCCCGTTCTATAGCAGAAATCAATCGAGCTCTTTTCACCGCCGTGCTCACCACAAATACCTGTCTTCAGTGAAGGTTTAGCTGTGCGGCCAAGTCTCACGCCTGTTTCAACAAGCTTACCTACACCCTCCTGATCAAGCACCGCAAAAGGATTCTCAGGAAGAACTTTATTTTCAATATATGACTGCAGGAATTTTCCTTCTGCGTCGTCACGGCTGTAGCCAAATGTTGTTTGCGTTAAATCATTCGTGCCGAATGAGAAGAAATCGGCTTCCTCGGCAATTTGGTCCGCTGTTAAAGCTGCGCGCGGAATTTCAATCATGGTTCCAATTGTATACGTAAAGGTCCTTCCCGTCTCTTCCTGCACTTTCACCGCAGCATCAATAACCAGCTGGCGCATTTGCTTAAGTTCGTTAACATGGCCGACAAGCGGTATCATAATTTCAGGCTGAACGTCCATTCCTCTTTCGGCTAGCTTTGCCGCAGCATAGAAAATTGCTTTTGCCTGCATCTCATAAATTTCCGGATAAATCATTCCCAGACGGCAGCCGCGGTGGCCGAGCATTGGGTTGAACTCATCCAATTGACGGACTTTTTTCAGCAATTGCTCTTTTGTCTTCAATTCAGGTGACTGCGGTTCTAAAATTTGCAGCTTCGTTACTTCGACTAAAAGCTCCTCTTTATCCGGTAAAAATTCATGGAGAGGCGGATCCAATAAACGGATGGTTACCGGGTAACCCTGCATCGCTTCAAAAATCCCTTCAAAATCGCCTTGCTGCATCGGCAGGAGCTGGTTTAGGGCTTCCATTCTCTCTGTATAGTTGTCTGCTAAAATCATTTGCTGCACAATTGGAATACGCTTCAAATCCATAAACATATGTTCTGTACGGCATAATCCAATACCGCCTGCACCAAATTCAAAAGATTTTTTAGCATCCTCCGGATTATCAGCATTGGCACGGACTCCGATTTTTCGCACTTGGTCTGCCCATGCAAGCAATAGAAGAAATTCATCCGAAAGCTCTGGGTCAATCATCGGAATTTCACCAAGCATGATTTCACCTGTGGAGCCGTCAATCGTAATAATGTCTCCATAGTTTACCACTGTTTGGCCAACCGTAAATTGTTTCGCTTTTAAATCAATTTTTAAAGCTTCACATCCGCAGATACATGCTTTACCCATTCCGCGGGCGACTACGGCAGCGTGGCTGGTCATTCCTCCTCGGCTTGTTAAAATCGCCTGCGAAGCAACAATACCGTGGATATCGTCCGGAGTGGTTTCCGGTCTGACGAGAATGACCTTTTTCCCTTCATTGCCGAAAGCTTCTGCCTCGTCAGCATCGAATACAACCTGACCTGTTGCAGCACCTGGTGATGCAGGTAAACCTTTCGCTAATATGACCCTTTTAAATTTATCATCAATTCGGCGGTGAAGAAGCTGGTTTAATTGATCAGGGTCGACACGTAGAAGTGCCGTCTTTTTGTCGATGATTCCTTCCTCGACCATTTCAACAGCAATGCGGATGGCTGCTTGTGCTGTCCTTTTTCCGTGGCGGGTTTGCAAAATATACAGATTGCCGCGTTCAACGGTGAACTCGATATCCTGCATTTCTTTGTAATGCTGTTCCAGACGTTTGCATGTATCAGCAAATTGCTTATAAACCCCTGGCATTTCATCCTGTAATGTAGCGATTGGCTGAGGAGTCCGAATCCCTGCAACAACATCTTCACCTTGGGCATTAATCAAGTATTCACCGTACAGTACATGCTCCCCGGTAGATGGATTTCTTGTGAAAGCAACACCTGTGCCGGAATCGTTCCCCATGTTTCCGAATACCATACTTTGAATATTAACTGCAGTACCTAAGTGATCCGCAATTTTATTTAAGCGGCGGTAGACAATGGCGCGCTGATTATTCCAGGAATTAAATACTGCATTGATGGCAAGGAAAAGCTGTTCCTTCGGATCCTGTGGGAAATCTTTACGCGTATGCTTTTTAACAATTTCCTTATAGCCAATAATCACTTCCTGCCAGTCCTCTGATGTCATTTCCGGATCAGAAGAATAGCCTTTATGTTCGCGGATTTCCTCCAATAATTGTTCGAAATAATACGTATTGATTTCAAGCACAACATTGCTGAACATCTGGATAAAGCGGCGGTATGAATCATAGGCAAAACGCGGGTTATTGGTCAACTTCGCCATGCCGATAACCGTTTCATCATTCATACCAAGGTTTAGAATCGTATCCATCATGCCTGGCATGGAAAAAACAGAACCGGAACGCACAGACACGAGCAATGGATTCTGAGGGTCCCCCAGTTTTTTGCCCATTTTTTCTTCTAAACGGGTAAGTGCATCTAAGGTCTGCTTTTCTATTAAAGTAGGAATCTTTTTATCAGCTTCATAGTAGGCATTGCAGGCAGATGTAGTAATCGTAAACCCGTAAGGAACCGGCAGTCCGATTCTTGTCATTTCTGCGAGGTTTGCCCCTTTACCTCCGAGCAAATCTTTCATATTCCCGTTTCCTTCATGAAATAAATAAACGAATTTTTCCATCATTAAAGACTCCTCTCTTTTTTTAAGACTTCTAAAATTAACCCGGCTGTTTCTTCAACTGCTTTATTGGAGACATCTATGATTGGGCAGCCAACCCTCTTCATAATTTTTTCCGCATAATCAAGTTCGTCGAGAATTCGCTGAAAGCTGGCATAATTTGCTTGTGATGCTAATCCTAACGCTTTCAAACGCTCCTTGCGAATTTCGTTTAATTTATCCGGTGAGATAATTAAACCAATACAATTTTTCCGAGGAATTTCGAACAATTCATCAGGCGGCGGCACCTCCGGAACCAAAGGAACATTAGCTACTTTAAACTGCTTATGTGCCAGGTACATTGATAGCGGTGTTTTTGAGGTCCTCGATACTCCTACCAAGACAATGTCAGCCTTTGTGACTCCTCTCGGGTCGCGCCCGTCATCATATTTAACAGCAAATTCTATGGCCTCTATTTTTCGAAAATATTCCTCATCAAGCTTTCTCATCAATCCAGGCTGGTGATGCGGCTTTTTGTTCAGCCTTGTGATAAATGCATTCATCAACGGACTCAGCAAATCAACGGCCATAATCCCCTCTTCCGCTGCACGGCTGTCTAAATAAAGCTTTAGAGATGGGACAACAATCGTATATGCAATAATGGAATGCGCTTTTTTTGCCAACAGTATCACATCTTCAATATCTTCAAAGTCATCCACATAGGAATTTCGGCGAATTTCAACCTGGCCGCCGTTAAATTGTGTAGCCACTGCTTTAACAACAAACTCAGCGGTTTCTCCCACAGAGTCTGATACAACAAAGACCACTTCTTTCTGAACCAAATGGCACAACTCCCCTAACTCTATTTTTCTTCCATTATTTCTAAATAGGCTCGCGTTATGGTGGTTTTCGTAATTCGTCCCACTAATAAATATGTATTCGGCTGCGGATCATCCTCTTTTATAACAGGCAGGGAATCAATATGATTAAAAATCATTTTTTTCGCGGCTTCATACAAGGTTTCATCCGGTTTGATGGTGATGATATTCGGCATGCGCGTCATGATGACGCTCACAGGCAATTCCTGAAGATTTTTATTGCCAAGTGCAGCCCTGAGCAAATCCTTACGGGAAATTACTCCTGCCAAATGCCCCTTTGAATCAACAGCATACAGTGTGCCTACATCCTCAAGAAATAGCTGTACGATGGCATCATATACTGATGTAGATTTCTCAACGACAATCGGGTGTGCCTTGTAATCTGCGACTTTTTGGTGAATGAACTTTTCAGCCTGCCGCCTTACCTCGTATTTTTCATTGAAAAAATAACCCACTCTCGGTCTTGCATCCAAATTCCCAGACATCGTAAGAATGGCAAGGTCGGGTCTTAACGCCGCTCTAGTTACAGAAAGTCTTTCAGCAATTTCTTTCCCTGTAATAGGCCCATTTTTTTTGACAATCTGCAGGATTTCGTCCTGACGCTTCGTTAGTTTAATCATTACCACCCCCTCTTTTCCTGATAATTATGTTATAATATTTGGATTCATCGTAAATGTGCTATACTTATTTATATATAGTATATTACATTTAACTAAAATACGAAACCTTTATTTTAACAAAATGTTGAACTAAAAATATTCAGAATAATTGACCTACAAAAAAATCCGCCATAAATGACGGAATTACTAGTCTATATTTTTCTTATTCTTCCCTAAAGGTCCCTAACAGCAAAAAACCGAACTCTCACAGTTCGGTTTAATCAAATTCATATAGTGGGCCTAAATGGACTTGAACCATCGACCTCACGCTTATCAGGCGTGCGCTCTAACCAGCTGAGCTATAGGCCCATTTTTATAAAAGAGCGTCAATAGGAATAGAACCCGCACTGAAGGATGTGGAAACCTTAGTCCTACCTATAAACTATGTCACTATAATAATGGAGGGGGACGGATTCGAACCGCCGAACCCTGAGGGAGCGGATTTACAGTCCGCCGCGTTTAGCCACTTCGCTACCCCTCCAATTTTGGACATAAAAAAATGGCGGAGGAAGAGGGATTCGAACCCCCGCGCGGTTTAACCCGCCTGTCGGT
>CAYNUT010000127.1:0-9787 GCA_964400595.1 uncultured Neobacillus sp.
AAGACCATGAAAAACGCAATCGGCTTTAACTGTTTGACAAAAGCTCGCAGCGGTATTCGATAAATGACGAACAGCATCATACCGATCAATAGATTCCCGCCAATCACCAGCAGGTCCCTCGGCAAAACACCGAGCACAATCATAATCAGGGTCATTAACACCCTTACCCTTGGCTTTGGCAGCGGGATCATTTACGTTTCCCTGCCATTTTCCCAAAAAGAAGAAAAACGAAAAATGTAATCGCCACGCCTGCAATCCCGGAAAGGCTTGTTGAAAGCCATGAATTCACACCCGGGAAGGTGTAGTCAGGAAGCGGTGAATGCAGATACGATGTAGCGCGGTGAATGAAGCCCAGCTGCTCGCCGGCCTTTTCGTAACCATCGGGATGCTCTGAGGCCAATAAAGAAACTGCTCCAGCAATAACTAACGAAACAACGATCCATATTTTCTTCATTGCAGCTTCTCCTCCCTGAAAAATGAAGACTTTCGGGCGAAAGGAACAACCGCTCCTGTAATCAAACCCTCACCAATGCCAATTATCGCATGCCACAAAAGCAGTGTTTGCAGCGCCAGACGGAAGGATACAACATTTGATACACCCAGTTCCAATGCCGCAAAAGCAGCTGTGACAACGACTGAAACCCAACCGGCCATAAAGACCTGTACCGAAACCGGGACTTTACTTTTTCGAAAAAGACTGTAGACAATTGAGGCAGCCAGCGGTGCCAGGATTGCCATATTCAGGATATTAACACCGAGAACGCTGATTCCTCCGTCTTGAAAAACAACGGCTTGAATCGTGACAACCGTAGTCATAATCAGGGTTGCCGGCCAAAAGCCGAATAAATAGGATGCTAGTGCGCCGCCAATTAAATGGCCGGAAGCGGCAGCACCCAGCAATGGGAAATTGACCATTTGCGCGGCAAAAATAAACGCTGCCATGACCCCCATTATCGGAACGGCCGATTGCTCGAGATTTTGCTTTGATTTTTTTACACTGCTGGCAAGGACAATGGTGGATACAGCTGCACCCGCTGTCAATACTGCAGGGCTTAAAATACCATCAGGAATATGCACACTCTGTCACCTCGTAATATTTTTTTACAATTTCATGTCTTACTACTTTTGCACCCCAAAACCTTGTATGATATGGATGGAAGGGGGCTGCTGCTTTGATATCAAAGAACTTAAGCCGATTTGGGGTTTCCATGGAGGAAAGCTTACTCGAAAGCTTTGACCAGTTAATTGCGCAAAAAGGCTACAAAAACCGTTCGGAAGCTGTAAGAGATTTAATTCGTGAAACGTTGGTAAGAAATCAATGGGAGCAGGACGATCATGAGGCCGCAGGATGTATCCTATTATTCTATGATCATCACCAACGCCATCTGTCAGCGGAACTGACGGCCATTCAGCACGACTACCATGATGCTATTTTAGCGACGACCCATTTTCACTTGGACCATCATAATTGCTTGGAAATGATTGTCGTCCGCGGAATGACCCAAAGCATCCGTAAATTGCGCGACAAACTTCATAGTTTAAAAGGTGTGAAATATTGCGGGCTGTCCATTTCCCCCGTAACCGAACCTTAAAAAGTAGAAAAAAATTTTTTCAAACCCATAATCGTGTTACTTTTCAACAAAATCGTAACACTAAATATGTTGGCGGCGACAGGTAATTCGTGGCAATTTAGTGAAATTAGGCTCCATAAAAAAGCGAAAAACAGTGATGGGTTCATCACTGTTTTATTATGAAAATATTTTTTTCCGAAGCTTCCCTTCGATCGTTTCATAGATTTCGATAAGCGTCAGGATCACTCGATTTATTTTTTCAAAACGCCCTAATAAGAAATGGATAGCAAACGCCGTTCCCGCTCCGATCACCATACCGGCCACGACATCGAGCGGATAGTGGACGCCTGTCCAAACGCGGGACAATGAAATTCCTGCTGCTAACACAAGCCACATCCAGCCGTCGCGCTTTTTCCAAATCCAAATGGCTGTTGCGATCACAAAGGCCGCTGTCGCGTGATCACTTGGAAAAGAGGCATTCCGTGCATGGTGGATCAGCCAGTTGACATGATGCGCAACAAACGGACGGTCCCGGTAGAAAAAGTGACCGATGAGCACATTCAGACCAAGGGCCGCACATGCCGCCAAAATCGCCTCGACGACCATTTTTCGATTGTGCTTTTTTGGAAAAAACCAATAAAAGAGAATTCCGGCTATAAACAAGTACTCTGCTTTTTCCGCTAAAAACACCATCAGCGGATTGAGAAATTTCTCGCTTACCGCGAGATGGTTGATGAATTGAAAAACTCCATAATCTATTTTAAACATGATGTCTGACCACCTTTAGTGTAAAAAATTCTTGTCCAAAAATGGATTTCTTTTTGGTAAAATCAGCATGACTTCTGTTCCTGCACCGACTGTACTTTTTACCTTGATTTCTCCATAATGCTGCTTCATGATATTTTTCGCAATCGCCAGTCCTAGACCCGTTCCGCCTGTTTCACGGCTCCTGGCCTTATCCACGCGATAAAACCGTTCAAAAATATGATCGATTTCACAATCCGGAATTCCGATGCCATAATCTTTTACGGTAATGACCGTAAATGTTTCCTGTTCGTCCACATATAGATCGATTTTGTCCTTGCTGTATTTAATCGCATTATCAATCAAAATAATTATCGCCTGTTTTAGTTTTAATTCATCGGCTGAGACCATAATGGAATCCTGTTGATAATGAAGGTCAATTTCCCGCTTATAGGCGCTTTCCAGCTGCCTGGCGATATTTTCGGACAGCGCGGCAACATTGATTAATTTTAGTTCTAAAAGGTTACCTGACTCCGTCTCAGCTAAATCAAGGAACCTTTCCGTCATTTTTTGAATCCGGGCTGCCTCCGAATGAATCGTTTCAATTGACTCAAGGGCATCCTTTTCATTCCGGACCCCCCGGCGCAGCAAGTGGTCTGCATAGCTTTTGATGACCGTCAGCGGCGTCTTTAATTCATGTGAAGCATCCGAAATAAACTGCTTTTGTTTCTCCAGATTTTCTTCTAATCTTTCAATCATCCGGTTAAATGTAAGGGCCATTTTTTCCAGCTCATCCTTCGTTTCATACTGGAGGATAATTTTTTTTGGAATGCCGCTTTGTTCAATATCCTCCATCGTGTTAATCATGCTGGTGATCGGTCTCATGATCAGATTGGACAACCATCTGCCGCCAAAAAGCGATAACGCCGCTCCTAAAATCGTGCAGGCGGCGAGAATCGACAAAAGAACCTCCTTACCCAATTCGAGCCCCGTTAATTTCTCGCCAATTTCAAGTGTGCCAATTATCTTTCCATCCGAATGGATCGGCACTTTCACGATGGCATATTGTTCTTCCCCTTTTTTCAGATTAAGGGTGCGCCTTAGCTTCTGTTTTTCGCTGGTGAATTTCACCTTCATTTTACTAGCTAAGTATTTATCGTTTGTAACCTGGCTTAACAATTTTGAATCCGGCTGAATAATCCGGATATAGGAATGGCTGGTTAAGTACGGCGTTAATCTTTCTTTCATCACGAAAGGAGGGTCTTCCATGTTAATTTCTTTTAACAGGGTATTTGCCTTCTGAAGCAGCTCTGCATTTTCCATATTCAAGGTAATATTCATAAAAGAAAAATAGACAACCGCATTCACCGCAAGTAATACACAGAGAATCCAGGCAGTCGTCATCATCGTTAATTTTGTCGTTATTTTCATTGGCTTAATTCTCCCTTATGGTATAGCCAATTCCCCTAACCGTTTGAATAATCGTCGGGTCGGAAAAATCGATTTTCCGCCGCAAATGTCTGATGAACACATCAATAACATTCGTTTCCCCTTCATATTCATAGCCCCACACATTGAACAGGATATTTTCCCTTGTAACGATTTTATTTTTATTTGAAAGCAAATAAACGAGCAAATCAAATTCCTTTGGAGTAAGCGCAATGGCCTTCTTTCCCCTCAAAACCTCTCTGGTTTCAACGTTAACGGTTAAGTCCTGGAAGGATAAAATAGGCTGATCCGCTTGGGATTGGGATGCCTTGACGGCAAGTGAATTCTGCCGAAGACATGCCCGGACTCTTGCCAATAATTCTTCCATTTCAAACGGCTTCGTAATGTAATCATTAGCACCCTGGTCAAGCCCCGCTACTTTATCCATGGTCATGTTCCGGGCCGTCAATAAAATCACCGGGATCAGATTGTTTTCTTTGCGGATTCTTCGTAAAACTTCAATCCCGTTCATTTCCGGCAGCATCACATCTAATAAGATAATATCGATGTTTTCACTTTGTGCTGCCTGCAGGCCGGACTTCCCATCATAGGCAACTTCTACATCATATCCTTCATACTCAAGTTCAATCTTTAAGATTTTGGCAATCTGCTTCTCATCTTCAACAACTAAAATACGCTGTGTCATGATATGATACCCCTCCTTTGTGGCACTTCTCTTGAGGCGGCAATGTTTATGTGCTAGTTTTCACTATACAATGTAACATCTTTTCTTCTTATTTTTCATGTTTTCATGGAAATTTAATCTGTTTACAAAAAAAGGAACATGCGGCCGTGATTAAAAAAGAAGAACCGGGAAAACAGGCTCTTCTAATGGTTCCATATTCATGATGCCAAGGTACGGGAACAGCCGCGATGGGTTATTTTTTTACAATGTTATCCATCGGCGCAAGCCAAAATGCTGCAGCAAGCGAGGCCATAACGACAATAAACGGTGCATAAAAAATGAAAAAGACAGCCATCCAGGTCAACACTCCTTAAGCGTGGTCATTTCGTTTCCCCTGTACATACTCCTTGTTAAAGAGAAACAATTTCAATAAAAGGTAAAGCGATGGCAAAAGCAGCCCCAATCCCGCAATAAAGGCGATCACCAGTGCAATGGCCATGGCAGGGGTCGTGAAGCTGTCATAAATTGTGAGCTCACGGTACAACAAATAAGGGTAATGGGATATGCCATAGGCCAAAAAGGCAAGCGCAAATTGCCCGACCAGCAGCACAAAGGCCAGTCCATAGGAACGACGCTTCCATAACAAATAAACCGTTCCCGCAAACAACACAAAGGACAGCGCAAACAGCCACCAGATGTCCAACATCCGCTCATAATGCTCCGGGTTATGGACCTTCATTTCCACGATAATACCCGTTGCTGTAACAATCGCCGGCCCCGCCCAAATCAGCGCATATTTCCGCAAAAGGCCGGCGGCCTCTTCGTCTTTAGCTTGATAGGCATACCACGTGAAAAAGACGGCCGAAATATACAACACAGCTGTCAGACTGAGCACGACAATGCTCCAGGAAAGCGGACTCGTAAACAACGCCCAATAATCAAGCTCAGGCCCGGGTCCTGATGTCATCACAAAGCCCCCTTCAGAAATCACAAGGACAATCGACAAGGAGGCTGGAATAAATAATCCCGTCAGACCATAGATAATCGTGTATCGTTTATGCTTCATACCGCCGTAAGTGGTAAAAGCATAATAGGCTCCACGAATCGCCAGTAATATAATGGCGATACTCGCAGGAACAAGCAATGTTGAACCAAAGTAGTAAGCAGTTTTTGGAAAAAAACCAACAATCCCGACAAAGAAAAACACTAAAAATACATTCGTGACTTCCCAAACAGGAGAAAGATACCGCTGAATCACCTTCGTCAAAATATGTTCCTTGCCTGCCACCGCGCTGAAGGCGTTAAAAAATCCCGCCCCAAAATCAATCGACGCCACGATAATATAGCCGAAAAGAAACATCCCAAGAACTGTGATCCCGACAATTTCCAATGTCATTTCATCACACCTGCCTTCTCAGCCAAGCGGTCTGCCAATTCCTGCTCGACCGTATTCTTGCGGAACATGCGGGTTAAGACCACAACACTTCCCACTCCAAGGATTAAATATAATCCAGCAAATAGCAGCAGCATCACATCTACCTGTCCACTTGTTGTCGCTGCCTCCTTTGTCCGCATAATGCCCCGCAAAATCCATGGCTGGCGGCCGACCTCATCCAGCCACCAGCCCGCTTCAATAGCAAGGATCGCGAGGGGCCCGCCAAGGACCATCATCCACCGAAACCATTTTGACAAAATAAAGCCCCATTTCAACCATGAACCTGCAAGAAAAACTACGGATAAAACAGTCAGCCACATGCCGATTGTTACCATAACATCAAACAGGTAATGGATATAGAGCGGCGGCACTTCCTCCTTGGCAAATTGATCAAGTCCGATCACCTCGGCATGCAGTCTGCTGTGCGCCAAAAAACTGAGGACGTAAGGAATTTTCAGTGCATATTTCACTTGACCGTCTTCCAGCACACCATAAAGAATTAGCGGTGCCCCTTCTTCCGTTTCAAAATGCCACTCCGCTGCCGCCAATTTTTCCGGCTGGTATTCTGCCAAATACTTCCCCGAAAAATCGCCGATAATAGCCGTTGCAACAGAAAAAACAAAGCCCAGTTTCATCGTTAAAAATAAGGCTTTTTTGTGATAAACATGATCGGAGGTGTTTAACAGACGAAAGGCTCCGATAGACGCGAGCACAAATGCGGAAGTCATATAGGCTGTTACCACAACATGGGCAGCCTTCGTCGGCATTGCCGGATTAAACATCGCCAGGATTGGACTTACATTCATGAGCTGGCCATTTATTAGGTCAAAGCCCCTGGGTGCATTCATAAAGGCGTTGACAATGGTGATAAACACGGCTGAAAACGATGCCCCCAATGCAACGGGAATCAACAGCAGCAAATGCTTTTTCTGATTTTCAAACCGGTCCCATGTATAGAGATAGATTCCTAAAAAAATCGCTTCAAAGAAAAAGGCGAAGGTTTCCATGAACAGCGGGAGGGCAATGACGTTTCCCGCAAGCTGCATAAAGTTCGGCCACAGCAGTGATAGCTGCAGCCCAATCGCCGTTCCAGTCACCACTCCGACAGCCACGGAAATGACATACCCACGGGTCCACCGTCTCGCTAATAATATGTAATGTTCATCCTGCTTCTTAATCCCTACCCATTGGGCAATCATAATCATCAGCGGGATTCCGACCCCGATCGTTGCATAAATAATATGAAAAGATAAGGTCAATTCTGTCAGCACGCGGCTAAAAAATACCGCATTTTGATTTTCCATAACATGCCCCCTGTTGCAAAATATTTACCAGATTCTTTAGACTCCCTGAAGGGCGCTCGTAGCTGCCTGTTAGCATTTATCAAGAAAAAAGCCTGCCAATAATTGATAGTCCTAAAATGGCCGCCGCCAAAAAAGAAAGCCAAATCAGCCATCGTTCCTGTTTTTTATAAATGGTCAGCCCCCCTTAAAGATCACTCTTGTTTATTTTCACCAATTTATCCAGGAACACACACCAGAAAATAGAAAAAAAGAAGAACCGCTGGAGGCCCTTCTTCCAAAAATCAAGCACCTTCTACTTGAAAAACATCAGTCCCCTTCTTGTTCAAGATGGCTTTAAACAAATCTACTATTTTTTCTGGTTCGTCCAGCTCGATTTCCTCTTGGTAAGCCTGGACGGCCTGTTCCCAGTCCTTCATTTTTTTCCGGTCCTCTAAAACATTCAGCAATTGTGTTTCCAATGAATTTTCCTGATCTAGTTCAAATACCAGCCCCCGTCCTCTTAAATATGCCAGATTAATTTCCTCCTGCCCCGGCAGGACGGAGTGGATAAAAATGGGAAGTCGTTTACGGATGGCTTCACTGATTGTGACTCCGCCCGGCTTTGTCACAATCGCGCCGACGGATTCATAAAGCTGGTTCATTTCAGCTCTTGATGACAGGAAGGGCAATGGTTTTATATGATCAAAATGTAAGGATTGAATTTCGTCAAATAACTTTCTATTATTGCCGCACAGAACGAGATAGTCCAGTTTCGTCGAATATTGCAGCTCATTTAATAGTTTTAAGATCCCTCCCAGGCCGCTATTGCCGCCTGCAATTAAAACTTTCAGCCGTAGGTGCTGGCTTTCCAAATATCGTTTTGTCATGGTGATTTTTTCATGAACAGGGATGCCGGTTACAATGAGTTTTTGGCTTGAAATTTGATACTCTTCGCTTAGGGCCTTTTTGACCTGCTGGCTTGGCAGAAAATGAATATCAATCCCCTCGCGCCCCCAAAGATTGTTGATAAAGAAGTCCGTATAGACATTAATAACAGGGATATCACATTGACCGCTCATTTTCAGCTTACTTATAAGATAGGAAGGAAAAGCATGTGTGCACACGAGTAAATCCGCTTTCTTTTCCTTCAGGAGATGCTCCATTTTTTTCAAAAAGATGGTTTGATACCATCTAAAGGAATGGTCTTTTCCGGGAGCCGCATAAAAAAAGTTTTTATAGGCGAAATCGTAGGTGTCTGGTGCATAGCGAATCCAGTTTAAATAGCTTTGGGTAATCATTTTTTCAAGCGCCTTATTTGTATAACTCAACAAGTCTATTTTTTCAACGATCATATCGTTGGCATACCCTTTTAACATATCCATTAATGCTTCCGCCACCTGGTGATGGCCTGACGGCATGAGTAAAAGCGGCAAAAACAAAACTTTTTTCAATTTTCCCACCCTCTATTCTCCAAAAAAATGCAAAAAAACCCGAAAAGGACTTAATCAATGTCTTTTCAGGTTCTGTTATGATTCCGCTCAGATGTGCTTCAATCTGTTCGCTGCCTCTGCACTATTTATTTACTTCATTATACCACACAAATTCAGCTCTGCTTCATTCATCTTCGGGGTGCAAAATAGAAAATGGAAGATGATCGTCCCATGTTCCATTCATTTTCACATTTTTGCCGGGAATGCCCTCATTTTCAAAGGCGGCATGCTTCCTAATTGTTAAGGTGAGGTCTGCCAAGAAGTATAATCCCACCGCTGACCATATCCATGCCCAATATGGCTCAATGGCCCCATACATGGAGACAACGGCTGGATGGATCCAATTTAAACAAAGGATGGAAAGGCCGACCCAGCACAGGGAGAACGGAAGACAAATATGTCCATGCAGCTGCATCGGTGTATCCGAATAGTCCCACCAATGCCGGTTGAAAAATTTTTGCAGCAAAGCCCCGCTCACGTACTCTACTGCCGTTGGGATGAAAAAGCAGAGAAGAAGCACTGCTGCCCAGTGCGTTTCCGGCGAAATCATGTAAATGAGAAGTACGGGGGCAAAGCCGTACATGGGTTTAAAGGGACCGAATAAAAAGTTCGGCTTAAAAAATTCCCTTTTTGTCAAAAAGCTATAGGTGTTTTCGAGCAGCCAGCCAAAAAACGAGTAGACCGTAAAGTAAAAAATAACCGCTGACGCTCCGTTCATTTGCAGAATGTCAGGGTTTTGAAACTCAAACCCGTTCAACAAGCTAATGATCATAGCAATAACTAAACCACCTTTCATGGCTGAGATTTACCACATTAGGTTTAGCTGACAAGTGGGGGAATATACCAAAAATGAAGATAGGCATACTTGCGGGCTTAGGAAAGGACCTCGATTCGTTGCTGAGGGCGCTCGGGACGGGATTTCCGCGGACTTTGGCGGGAATCCCGCTGTATTTTGAATGAATTCCGCGGGTTTCCCTGTTTATTCCGCGGATTTCAAACGGAATTCCGCGCCTTTTCTCATTTATTCCGCGAAACCCTTTTAAGTGACCATTTTTTATTTCTGAGCTGGACCTCGATTCGTTACTGGGGGCGCTCAGGACGGGATTCCGCGGACTTTGGCCGGAATTCCGCGGTAATTTGAATGAATTCCG
>CAYNUT010000128.1:0-9769 GCA_964400595.1 uncultured Neobacillus sp.
CGAAGGGCATTCAACGCAGAATACTCCCCTCCTATTCAACAGGCTTATTATCTTGGTTTGTGGCTTTGAAATCTTTAACAGGCCAATTCTCTGCATCTTTTATCTCATTCCTTCCGCATCCGGTTACAAGAAGTGCTATTAAAACCAGTACGGTCAATGATAATCGAAGCTTCATTTTTTTCACCCACTACTTTTTTTCTTTTCCATTTCGTGAATATTTTAACAAAGACTTGCAAAAGAAGAAAGCAAATGGCTTAAATTTAATAAAAGAACATCGGCATCCCGATGTTCCCGTTAAGCATTATTCTTTAATTCATCCACTCTAAATAATTGTTCATAGTCTGGCCATTTCATAACCTTTTTCAAATACTCTTTAAAGGAATAACACCTTTTCGGCATTTTCTCCTTATAAAGTGACATTACAAACGTCTGTAAACGGACTTGGATCATAAATTTATATGTGCTGCCTTCCTCCAATACTGGAATATCCATGACTTTAACCTTCTGTCCAACATCATTTTTGAACTCTAGGCTTTTGAATAACAAAAATATCAATCCTTTTTTCCCGTTTGATACTATTATACATCAGCTTTCCATCGAAATGTGTCTAAATCTGACCCGAACAAAAAATAATTTGTGAATTATTGTGCGGATCATTTATTCAAAAAGCCTTGATTAGATCATAATAATCAAGGCCCCTTACATTTGATTTGTTATTTTTCTACGCTTATTCATTGGAATTTGATATGACAAGCCTAGTAAAACTAATAATACACCAACAGCCAATATATTAAACGTATTCGTTCCGGTTACAGGCAAATTTGTTCCATTTCCTGCAGTTCCTGATGCAGGAATTCCTTCAGCAGTGAAAATTATGGAAAGAGTAGTTGATTTATTTTGAAATTCATTGCCCAATTCAATTGGTAATTCAATTGTAAATGTTAGGTCATTTCTTTTATTACTTTCTAGCTTCCCAACTTCAAACTTCTGAAGGTCATTTAGTTTTCCACTAAAGAGTGTCTTGTTTTCTTTTGTTATTTTCAGTCTTAATTGATCAAAAAGCATTTGCTCGCCTTTCTCCATTTTCGCTGATACAAAATAGTTAAAATCAATATTGCCTGAATTCTTGACTATTAATACTTCCGAGACTGTATCACCTGGAGCCATATTCTGCATGTTGATGAAACTATGAGCAGGTGAAGTGGTTAATTGAATTACGTTCTTACTTGCATCGGCAAATGCATTAGGGAAAGGAAGAAATAAAAAAGATAATGATGCCATCACTAGTAATAATAAAAAATAGTATTTTAATCTTTTCACACTATCACCACCTTGAATGCATAGGGGAGCGCTTTCCATCCTTTTCTTATGAATGAACAGCACTCCCAATCTAATAAATCGCTATTAATTCCAGCTAAGAGGACCATCGTTTGCAGTATTTGTATTATTTCTAACCTGAACTGCTTGGAATTTGATAGTTAAATTCCCTTTCTTACCTTGGTATTCATTTCCCGCTGTTAATGGAAATTTATACTCAAATGTAAACGGCTTAGTTTCACCAGCTTTGACAAGGATTGTTCCTGTAAGGTCCTTAATTTGCAAAGGAGTGTTTCCAATAAATATGTCACCGGTTTTCACTAAATCCTCTACCTTTACCCATGCATCAAGTGAGTTTGCATTTTTAATATTTACTGTCCATGTCTCAGAATCTCCAGGAGCTAAGTTACTAAAATAATTTGTTGCCGTTAAGGTTGATTCTTTTAAGTCTGTAATGGTTACGCCGCCTGAAGTAAAGGTGTTTCCATCATTAGTTGTTTGCGAGGTAAATAATGCAAAGGATCCTCCGCCGATTAAAGCTGCCCCAAGTATTGTTGCCATAAGTGCGCCGCCAATTTTGTTTTTAAGATTCATTCATAATACCCCCTTTAATTATTGCCTGAAAAAAATTTTTTAATGACCACACAACAAGTAAAATACCAGGTAATATAATGCATAGAATGATTCCTGCTGCTGATTTAACAAAGTTCAAAATGAACCCGGCATATTGGATTGTGAAACCTGTGTATTGACCGATCACATTTTTTGCAGGAACCGGAGATGCATCATTTACTTCATTGTTGTCTCCCTTAGTAATATATTGAACGGTGTTTCCTACTCTTTGAATATCTTTGATCCTGTGTGTAATTAGAACATTGGGATTGTCAGCTGCTTTAAAGGTAATAATATCACCCTTTTTGTAGACATCTTCATCAGCATTAGGAGTAACTGCAATGATAGACCCTGTTAAAATTGTTGGCTCCATTGAACCAGAAAGTACTGTAAAAAGCTCCTTGCCAAAAACCTTTGGGCTTCCCCCGTAAATTTTTGAGCTGACGACGAAGAAAAACATAAGAAGAATCGTAATAATCAATATAGTTGAAAAGATATTGTTAACCCATTTTTTTATAGATCTTAGTTTCAACTTTTACACCCGCTTACGTTTACCTCCCCGCTCCATGCTTCTCCTTGGCCTGGGTGGTTGGTTGACTGGTAAACTTTAAACATATAGGAACCAGAACCTATTAACTTATCGAAAGTTATCTTAACCTTCTCCCCACTTTTGATACTAGAAACCGAACCTGAGAACATCATCGTTCCTTTTTTTGGATCCCCCTGCTGGTGATAATAAATTTCATACCTTAGCGGTTCCTGCATATCAGATTTACTATGGTTTTCTACAATTACATAAATCTCTTTGCAATTCCCACCTTCCCCAGTTACGGTTATAGAACTTTTATCCCAAGGTTTATCCTGAGAAGACCACTGAGCGCTAAACTCAGCTCCTGAACTTACCGTATCCGTGAATAAAGCATTTGTTCCACTGCAGCTAAATGCGGCGATTAATAATAGCAGGTAACATACAAATAAATTCTTAAAAAATACAGTTCTAGATTTGTTCTTTCTACCAAACTTTTTTACTCTTGAGTACCTAATTGGTATCACCCTCTAACCTGTTCTTTTGAGTGATTTTTGCCGACATCCATTTGATAAAAAATTTTTTGTTCTTTTTAACGAATTTTCAACTTAATTATAATTCAAAATATCGAACAATAAAAAGTCCAAAAATAGGTAAATTTTCTTAATAACATATGGTTTTAGCCTTATATCTTGAAAAAGCTCCATTTTTCTTATTATTTTGTATTTTATAGTGAATTATACGTTCTTTTTAAAGTACATTCAATATAAAAAAAGCCCGCCTTCCTCAAAAAAGGAAAGCAGGCTATTTTTCAGCATATTCTTGGGAACATCGTCCCTGATAATCTAGTTAATAATCGTTTGGAGCCAAGTGGTGTTTCCAGCAATAATTGTCCTTTTTCTCTGCCAATAACGGAGCCAATCACGACTGCATCCCGTCCTTCCGGGAATTCTCGCAAAATCTCCAGTACTTTTTCCTTGTCTTTGCCAGCAGCTATGATAATCGCCTTTCCTTCATTAGCTAAGTAAAGCGGATCAAATCCAAGCAAGTCACAAACACCATGGACTTCGTTCTTTACCGGCAGATCAAGTTCATTGATTTTCATTGTCAAATTAAAATCTTCCGCAATCTCAACGAGTGTGGTGGCCAGTCCCCCTCTTGTCGGGTCTCGCATGATCCGCACTCCATTTGTATTCAAAAGGACTTCCCTCAACATTTTATTTAACGAAGCACAGTCACTATTAAGAGGAACGCTAATACCCATTTCGCCTCTTGCAGTAAGGACCGCAATCCCATGATCGCCAATGGTGCCTGACACGATTATGGCGTCCCCTTCATCAAATTCCATGCTGCAGCCGATATTAGGCTCAAAGATACCGATTCCGGTAGTATTGATATAAACTCCATCAGCACTGCCTCGTTCCACAACCTTTGTATCTCCGGCAATAATGGAAATTCCTGTTTTTCTGGCTTCAGCAGCCATATCGATAACGATTTTCTTTAAATCATCGATTGGGAATCCTTCTTCGATGACAAAGCCGCAGGTTAAATAAATGGGTTTTGCGCCGCTGACTGCCAGATCATTGACTGTTCCCGCCACCGCTAACTTTCCAATCGACCCTCCGGGAAAGAAAATTGGCTTAATCACGAAAGAGTCAGTTGTCACAGCAATATGGCCCGATGCGATATTTACTGAAGCAGCGTCAAATAGGGCTGAATTGCGATCGCCAAAAGCTTCGATAAATACATCTTTAATCAAGCGGTGGCTTAATTCGCCGCCATCCCCATGTGCTAAGCTGATATATTTCTCCATTATGAGCTCTCCCTCATGTATTGATAATAGGCAGCACAGCTTCCTTCCGCGGAAACCATACACGGACCAATCGGGTTCATTGGATGACAGGCTTTACCGAAGAGCGGACATTCATTTGGGGAGATTAATCCGCGAATGACTTCACCGCAGCGGCATTTCGTTTTTCTTGGCTCATCAACCTCAACAGTAAATCTTTTTTTCGCATTATACTTGTCGTATTCCGGCTTCAAATCCAAACCACTTTTAGGTATGACTCCGATGCCGCGCCATGCTTCATCACATTCAGTCAAGTATTGATCAAGCCATTGATGAATGACTTGATTGCCTGTTTGGCTGACAACTGAAGGATGATTATTTTCAATTGCAACTCTTCCAGTCAACGCCAAATCGATTAATTTATAAATTCCCGAAAGTATTTCCGCTGTTTCAAATCCAGTAATCACACCGGAAATATTGTATTCTTCAACCAAATACTGATAAGAATCTTCACCTAAAACAATAGAAACATGTCCAGGAAGCAGGAACCCATCTAAATTTACTTCACCTGCTTCAAGCAAATAACGTAATACTGGCTCAACGAGTTTTGTTGTCATCCAAATAGAAAAATTATTGATCCCTCTTTTTTCTGCTTCTCCAACCATTAGGGTCAAAATTGGAATCGTTGTTTCAAATCCAACGCCCAGAAAAATAACCTCTTTGTCAGGATTTTCCATCGCCACTTTAACAGCATCCACCGGTGAGTATAGAACACGGATGTCCTTACCTGCAATTTTGGAATCGAGCAGCGTTTTATTCGAGCCTGGGACTCTCATCATATCTCCAAAAGTACAAATAATCCTGTTTTCACCTTCGGCAAGAGCAATCATCGCATCAATCGAACGTTGGTCTGTAACACATACTGGACATCCCGGCCCAGAAATGAGGTTCACATAATCCTTTATGCTTTGTTTTACCCCTGTCCTGGCAAGCGACATCGTATGGGAACCGCAAACTTCCATGAAGGCAGGTTTACGGCCGAATTTTTGCTGAAAATCCTTTGCTTTTTCAATTACCGCCTCAACAAGCTGCCTGCAGATTAACGGGTTACTAGACTGTTTCAGCACTTCGAGCATTGACAATCTTCCTCCACTCTTCCACACTTTGTCTTGCATATTGTTCATCGACAATGCTCATTGCCTGGCCGGCATGAACGATGACATAATCACCAATTTCCACTTCAGGTACGAAGATCGTCCCAACAGTGGTCTGTGAACCGAGCACGTCGACTACTGCACAATATTCGTCTTTTCTAACTACTTTTGCTGGTACGCCAACACACATGATTGCACACTCCTTTTTGCAGCTGCGACTGCTAATTGCCCGTAAGATAATCCTCCGTCGTTACATGGGGCTATCTCCGGTACATAGACACTAAAAGATCTTTCTTTTAATTCAGCAGTTAATCTTTTTCGCAAATAACGATTATGAAAACTGCCGCCAGATAATACAACTGTCTTTTCAGTATTTGAATTTCTATCATGTAATCTTTCCATCGTAGAAGCGATCGCCTGCACAATGGTTTCATGGAACCTTCCGCTAACGCTTTCGGCTTTCTTACCAGCTAAAACATCATGAGCAATTTGCTTTATCATTTCCCCAAAGTCAAAAGTAAGAATATCGTCTTCAAGCAAGTGATACGGGTAAGGCTCGAAGACTTTACTTTCATCTGCGAGTTCAGCCAATTGAATGGCGGCCTCACCGTCATAGCTGGAAATCTTTGTTACGCCGCAAAGGGCGCTGACCGCATCAAACAGCCTTCCGCAAGTACCAGCATAAACCGTATTCAAATTACGTTCAATCATCATTTTTAAAATATCAATCTCGGAACCTTTATCCGAAAAAATAGATTTAGCAAGTTCAAAACCAGTTTCACCATGCAGTGAAATCAGCATCGCAGCTGCATTGCGCCAAGGCTCTCGGATACATTTTTCACTTCCGGGAAGGGGCGTATAGTGTAAATGGGCCATGCGTTCGAAACTAGCTTCATCTCCATAAAGGATTTCAAATCCCCAGATATGGCCGTCAAGACCGTATCCTGTTCCATCGAGAATAATTCCATATGCCTGGCCGATAATTTGATGCTCCTTCATACAGGCAGCCATATGGGCATGATGATGCTGGACTTCCATGACCTCGGGAAAATCATTTTCCTTTGCCAGCGTTTTACTTTGATAGCCTGGATGGGCATCAATCACCGCAGTTGTTTTTGGAATATCAATCCACTTTAACAGGTGTGTTAATTCATGCTGAAAATGATTGATCGTTTCTATATTTTCAAGATCGCCAATATGCGGACCGATAAATATTTGTTCATTTCTTCCAATAGTAAATGTTGTTTTTTGCTGGCCGCCAAAGGCAACAATTCCTGTAACATCTTTATCCGATACTAACGGATCCGGAACATATCCGCGTGAACGCCTGAAGAAATCCAGTTTTCCGGCATTAATTTGGACCACAGAATCATCAACCGGATGGAGTATTTCACGGTTATGCACCAAATAATAATCAGCTATTCCGTTCAAATAGCGAAAGGCTTCTTCATCCTTGTACAAAATGGGCATACCTGACGGATTGGCACTGGTCATTATTAGGCAGTCCAGCTCAGAATCATTAAATAATAAATGATGCAGCGGTGTATAGGGGAGCATCACACCAATGGTGCTCATCCTCGGTGCTACACTATCCGCCAGTTGAAATTGTTTATTTTTCTTTAGTACAACAATCGGAGATTCAGGGCTTTTTAATTGATTGTGTTCTGCTTCTGTTATTTCTGCAAAGCTCTCAGCAGCGGAAATAGAAGCAGCCATCACTGCAAGCGGCCGCAATGGCCGTTTCTTCCTTTTCCTGAGTTCGTCTGCTGCCTGCTCGTTCCGGGCATCACAGCAGAGATGATAACCGCCAATACCCTTAATTGCGAGAATCTTACCTTCCTTTAGCAGCCTAATAGTGTCACCCATCAGATTTTCTGAAACTATTTCCTTACCCAGACTATTAAGTAAACGAACCTTGGGTCCACATTTCGGACATGCAATGGGCTGGGCATGATGCCTTCTATTCGTTGGATCCTCGTATTCCTTTCGGCAGTCTTTACACATCGGGAAATTTTTCATAGATGTGTACGACCTGTCATATGGCAATTCATCAATGATGGTATAACGCGGGCCGCATTGTGTACAATTGATAAAAGGATATTGATAGCGGAAATCATTTGGATCTTTCATCTCTGCCAAGCAATCATCACAAACGGCCGAATCAATTGGAATGACGAGCATGGATGTGCCGCTTCGTTCACTTTCAATGATGGTAAAATCCTTCTTGTTTAAAAGCTCTGTTCTCTCCACCAAAATTTCATTTATCTTTGACAGCCTTGGTGCCTTGTTTTGCAAGTCTGATAAAAATAATTGAATGGATTCTTCTTCGCCTTCCAGGTGAATTTTCACACCATCCATATTATTTTGAACCGTGCCGTTCAGCTGATATTTTTCCGCCAGCTGGAATACGAACGGACGGAAACCCACACCCTGGACTCTGCCGCGGACAGCCGTCTTTATTGCTGTACGCATTTCGTGTAAGCCCCTTCAATCCAGGATAGCCATTCATGCAGCCCCTCCTGGGTACGTGCTGACAGCGAAATTAACGTTGACTCCGGATTGATTTCCGATAAATCCCTTCTCGCTTCTTCCACACTGAAATCAAGGTATGGAAGCAGGTCAATTTTGTTTAATAAAACAAGTTCAGTACGCATAAACATTTGCGGATACTTCGGGATTTTATCATTTCCTTCCGGAACACTTAAAACAGCTACTTTATGATTTTGGCCAAGATCATAGCCAGAAGGGCAAACGAGATTTCCAACATTCTCAATAAAAAGTAAATCAATTTCATCCAAGTCAAATTCTCCCAAAGTTGCTGCAACCATCCGGGCATCGAGATGACAACCGCCATGCGTATTGATTTGAACGGCTTTTGCCCCCATTGCACGGATTCTGTCGGCATCTCTTTCTGTTGCCAAATCGCCTTCTATGACGGCTATTCGGTATTTACCTGATAATGCACGAACTGTTTCCTCCAAAAGCGTTGTCTTCCCTGCCCCAGGGGAGCTCATCAAATTAATCACTAATGTTTTCGTTCTTTGGAAAAGATCACGATTAAATTCTGCCGCCTTATTGTTATTGGTTAATACATCCGTTCTGAGTGTGACCTTCATTGTTCATTTCTCCCTTCGTATGATAGAACCTGAAATGTTTCTCCCGTGATGACTTTTCCGGATGGGACACCGCAGCTGGGACAAAGAGCTATTTTTTGATCGGGTTTATAATGTCGGCCGCAAAGAACACATTCTGCCTCTGCCTCTTCTTGGTGAATGACCAATTGGGCCTCTTGAGAAAATAAATGTAAATTTTGTTCTCGAAAAACATCAAATGCCATTCTTAATGCGTCCGGCATGGCATTTGATATTTCCCCGACAATTAATTCTACTTTTTCAATTTTTACAATCCCTTTTAATGCCGCATCCTCCTGAACAAGCTGAAGGATATCTCCCATTAATGCCATTTCATGCATGATTGCCACCCAGTTTCTTATGTGTCTGAAATCCAATATAAAACGTTTGATCCTTTAATTTGACTTGGAAGGACTCGAGCTCTAAATCACCTGTTTGTGTCTTAAAGTTAAATTCTTTTTGACAATTCAAACATTTCCCACTTGAATATAGTGCTGTTAGGATAATAATATTCGAACATACAGGACACACTCCGTTCAATGCCTGCATGTTCGTTCCATTTCGCACCACTATTACAGGTTTGCCATTAATAAATTTCATTTCAAGGGCTTCGCAGAACTCATGTTTATTCATCATTGGCACCCATTTAATCCCAAGTGCCCTGTCTGCTGCCTCTTCTACTTTCTCTAAATCCTCGCTTAAAAAGGGTTCATAGACAGATTTTACTGTTTGAAAGAGGCTTCCTGTCATTTCTTTTAAGAAATCGCTCCGCTTCATGATATATTTCTCCAGCGGTTTACCTGGTCAATGACTGCTTCAGCTAGATCCCCCAGCCTTTTTTGATTTTTTTCTGTCAATTCCACACCTAATTCCAGTGAGGTGGGCTGCATTCCATACATAACAATTCGCTGAGGGTATCTTTCCCTTAGTTTGGCTGCCATTAAGACTTCCTGAAACCCAAGCTGATGGACCGACATCTTGATACCAAAATAAGCAGGTACCTCATCGCCTTCTAATGAAATTATAGCTCCACCTTCTTTTCCGGCATTGATGGCATCAATTATTATTAAATTTTCTGCATCCTCCACAGGTCCGAGCAATCTCATCCCATCGGTAAGACCTTCAATAATTTCGATATTTTCATAGCTTTTTAATGCGTCTTCCAACAGTGGCAAAAGGTGAATGCCAACACCCTCATCAGAGAAGAGGGTGTTGCCAATTCCTAAAATAGTAATCTTTT
>CAYNUT010000129.1:0-9738 GCA_964400595.1 uncultured Neobacillus sp.
AATTCGGCACGTGCTTTCCTTTCTTATACTTCTTTTATCATTGTTTTATGGGGAATTCCCGCATCCAAGAATTCCTCTGAGACGACTTTATAACCAAGACCGTCATAAAAAGGAATGGCATGTGTCTGCGCATTCAGCTTGAACATATGAAATCCCTGCTGCACACCAAATTCCTCGATTGCATTCATAATTGCCCTGCCTGCACCGAGCTTCCTCGCTTCTTTTAAGACACAAACCCGCTCCACTTTGCCACATCCATCAACGCTCCGGAATCTTCCAGCCGCAATCGGGGCACCTTCATGATACATAACAAAATGAACGGCTTCATCCTCGTATTGATCGATTTCCTCTTCTAGAGGGACCTCCTGCTCATCAACGAAAACGGTCCTTCTTACGGAAAAAGCATCTTTTAGCTCTTGTTCATTTTCTACTAATTTTACAGTCACAGTAAACTATTCCTTTCCAAGTCGAAATGTTTCATACACGGTCCAAGAACCATTCTCTAATTGATAAAGCAGATGGAAGCGATCCACCTTTTCCTCATGATTGACCCCAAGCATCCTAAGGGAACCGAACACATCCGAATGCTCGTCGTTAGACAACTTTTGGGCAACCGTAATGTGCGGAACGAAGGCATATTCCAAGTTTTGCTCTCTGAATTCCCGATTTATTTCACCATGTAATGCCAAAAGTTCATCGACAGGCTCCGCTTTAAAGTAGATGACATTATTGACAGGCTGAAAAGAGCTGATTTTGGAAGTTTTTAATGTGAAGGGATTCGAATCAGCGGCAATTTGCCGTAAATTTTCAGCAAAATCTTTTGCTTCATCTTCTGTTGCTTCAAAGGCATTCTTTAACGTCAAGTGTGGAGGAATTAGGGCATAATGCGGGTCATAGCGTTTGCGATAGGAATTTGCTAAATCCTGAAGTTTCTTTGAAGGAAAAATAACAACACCAAATTTCATACGTTTACCTCCATTAGATATATTTCTATAGAAAAAAAATCTTCCTGTTATTATAGCAAATTTTCAAAATATATTAAACAACTTATCTGAATTTGATCAGGAGACTGCACGGCTAAAAAAACATTGGAAGCGCCCTTCTTAGATCAGGCTGCCAGTATGTCCAAGTATGTGTCCCCTTAAATTCTTCATAAAAATAAGTAAATTGTTTTTCCATTATCAGCTTGGAAAGCTCTCGATTCGGATTGAGAAAATCGCTAAATTTCCCATCAGATGTCTGAACTTCTGTCTCCTGCTCCCCAATTACATGATAAATCTCTAAAAATTCTGGTTGTGAAAAATCTTTGACTGCTGCCAATACTTGCTTGTCCACATATGGAGATTGAAGCATCACCTTTCCAAATGTATGAGGGTACTGCAGAGCCGTCATGAAGGAAACCGTGGCACCAAGTGAATCGCCGAGAAGTGCTCTGGTGGAGCCCATCTGAAAGGTTGGAAACTCCTGATCAAGGAAAGGTACTAATTCATGGGCCAGAAAGCGTATGTATTGTTTATTCTGTTCTCCATCCGGATGATATTTTCTGCGGCGGTCCTCCACATTCTTATAGGGTACTCCGACAATGATTACATTTTCCATTTTCCTTTCAAAAAGAAACTCGTCTGCTAACCGGCCAATTTTGCCAAGCTGAAAATAATCCCGGCCATCCTGGGCGATCAGCAGCGAGTATTTGTATAGAGGTGAAAAGTTTGCTGGCAGATAAACAAGGAGACCGACCTCTTCTCCTAATGCTGCGCTGTGAAAGGTTAAATCTTTGATTGTTCCTTTTGGATACTCCATGCAACAACCCTCCATTAATGGTTCGAAGAATACAAATGCATTTTAACATATCTATAAGGGAAATGCTTTTATGATTGGTGTTATATGTTGAGGATTATTGTAGAGGTTAGTGGAGATAGCGATGTTTCGAACTGGATTCCGGCATAATCGATAATATATTTTCCCGCTTAAAGGTGCGCATTTGTTTTCGCAGCAGACAAAAAGCGCGGATGTAGTCATCAGTCACTTCCTTCACAATCAATTTCCGCTTTGACAGTACATGATTATCAGCCAGATAAATCATCTCTAACGGCATATTTTCTTCAATCGCCCGAAACAAAAGCCCATCCATGTGAATCACTCCTTTCTTCTGTATAGTTATATTATATACGAACATTAGTTCTTTATACAAGAACATCAGAACGCACAATCCCCTTATTGTTCATAAAAGAGAAATATAAAATACTATTGACATTTTCAGCTTTTTCACTATAATTAAATTTGTACTTTAAAAAACGATCTGTTAGCTCAGCTGGGAGAGCGCAACCTTGACAGGGTTGAGGTCGGGGGTTCGAACCCCTCACAGGTCATCTGAAACCTAACATCTATATGGTGTTAGGTTTTTATTTTTTTGAAGCTAAATAACTAAATTAGACGTCATGATCATCCCAATCCCCTTTGCCCGCTGCATCAATAAAAACCATGCAAAAAGGCCTTTTCCACCCTGGGAAATGGCCTTTTGGCTTATTTTTTATTCATCATTTTTGAAATGGTATTAAAATCAAGCGATTTGCCATCCTTTATGATGGATTGGACAATTTGATCTTCCAGATCTCTGCTTACAGGTTTATTGGCAATTTGCGATACCCGGCGGATGACATTCCGAACGGTTTTTTCATCTTTAAAATTGGCATGTTGAAGCGAGTTGGCTAGTTCAAAGATATCCTTCATATTTACGCCCGTTTTCTTCTCTATGTTTTTAAAGAAACCATTATCCATGCTCAAAATTCACACTCCTTCATAAACTACTTTATTGTATGAAGGAGGAATGAATTGGTGTATAAAAGACAAAGAAAGGGCTGGCCACTTTTTGGCCAACCCTTTCCATCGAAACAAGCCAGTTATTAATAGAAGCTTGCACCGACAATGATTAAAAGAATGAACAATACGACGATCAGCACGAAAGTAGAGCCCCCATAGAATACGCCGTAGCCGTATCCGCCGTAGCCGCCATATCCAAAGCACATAGACAGTCACCTCACTTAAGTAATCTCATTAATAACATATGAAATCACCAAAAAAGTGTATAGGCATGACAGCCCTATCAAGAGAATGGCTGAAAAATGTGCATTTCACCCTTTAGGCTTAAACACAAGGGCGCCGATAAAGCCAAAAATAATGGCAGCAGAAATACCAGAACTTGTCACTTGGAACATACCGGTCAGAACACCGATAATCCCATGGGCCTTTGCATCCTGTAACGCCCCATGCACCAAAGCATTGCCAAAGCTTGTAATCGGAATTGTTGCGCCCGCACCGGCAAAATCTGCTAACGGCTCATACAGACCGAAGCCATCAAGAACAGCACCGAATACTACAAGCAGACTCAAGGTGTGCCCAGGTGTTAGTTTTGCAACATCAAATAACAGCTGACCAATTACACAGAATAAACCGCCAACGACAAATGCCCAGAAAAACATGGCTAGCACCTTGAATCACCCCTTATCTTCATTCATTTCAAGAGAAACTGCATGTGCAATGCACGGAATTGATTCATTCTGCTGGAAGCTGAGCGGGGACAGCAAAGCTCCTGTTGCTACCAGTAAAATCCGCTTGTATGTACCCTTTTTCATTTGATTCAGCAAATGACCGTATAAAACGGATGCAGAGCAGCCTGCACCGCTTGCTCCTGATTGAACCGGCTGATCATCTTTATAGATTAATAAACCGCAATCCTGAAATTGCTTTCGTTTGAGACCCAGCCCGCTCTTGTTGAGCAGTTCAAATGCTGTATCATGACCGACCCGTCCAAGGTCACCCGTTGCAATTAAATCATAATGAGAGGGATCTATTTGCAAATCACGGAAATGGGCCATAATTGTATCCGCCGCTGCCGGAGCCATCGCCCCGCCCATATTAAACGGGTCAGTTAAGCCCATATCAATAACCTTTCCAATCGTTGCAGAGGTAGTTACTGGATGGTTTTGTCCCGGTTCATTTGGCTGTACTAAGGCAACTCCTGCACCGGTTACCGTCCACTGGGCCGTTGGCGGCTTTTGCCCTCCATACTCTGTCGGGTAGCGGAACTGTTTTTCAACAGCGGCATTATGGCTGGAGGCCCCCGTTAAGACATATTTCGCTCCTTGATAATTGATGACAAAGGAGGCTAGCGCCAGTCCTTCCATTGAGGTTGAGCAAGCACCGAACAGGCCGAAATAGGGCATTTGCATTGTCCTCGCGGCGAAGCTTGTTGGTGTAATTTGATTAATTAAATCACCGGCAAATAGAAATTGGATCTGCTCTTTTTGAACGTTCCCCTTTTTTAGGGTGATCTTTATCGCTTCCTCAAGCAGCAGCCGGTGTGCTTTTTCGTAGGATTCCTTTCCCATCCATAAATCTTCATACAAGAGGTCAAAATCATTTGCCAGTTTTCCATTGGCCTCAAACGGCCCGCCTGTTACACCCGTTGCTGAAATCATTGGACGTTTTTCAAAGATCCATGATTGATGACCTTTTAGCAATTACAAAACCCCCCACATTTTCAGTAACGTTTTAATGAGTGCGACAACAAAGGCTGAAAAAACACCAAAGAGTATGACAGATCCGGCTAGTTTAAACATATTGCCTCCTACCCCGAGGACAAATCCTTCTGTCCGATGTTCAATACATGCCGAAATTACTGCATTGCCAAAACCAGTAACTGGTACTGCGCTTCCCGCTCCCCCAAACTGTCCTATACGGTCATAAATCCCAAACCCGGTCAATAGCATCGAAAAGAAGACCATTGTTGCAACAGTGGGATTTCCAACACTTTGTTCTGTAAAATTAAAAAAATAAATATAAAAATAACTGACAGCCTGGCCTACTATACAAATGAAGCCGCCGACAAAAAAGGCCTTGACGCAATTCTTGAATACTGGTCTTTTTATTTCATGCTTTTGCTGCAGCGATTGGTATTTTTGCTGTTGAGGCGTCATGTTTTTTTGCTTGCTGGCCATCTTCATTCCCCCTCTTACTTCATATCTTCCGTCATTTTGACTATATCTTTAAAACGCTGTTCAGCTTGGTGGTGAGAAAACTTGGAGGATTGCATTCTTTCATTGAGCCTGACTGTTTCAAGGAAAATTTTATAGTCGCTAGAGACCGTGAAGTTTTCCTTCGGGAATTTTTTTTCAAGCTTTTTGTTTAAGTCTTTTTCAATTTTCTTCATTCTAAAGCGGTGCAAATGCTTCACTTTATACGCCACAAGGGTATCTTTTTTTCCTTTTACGACTGCAACATCATAAATTTCTGGAAACGAGTTTACTTCCTCTTTGATTTCTTCTACCCGATCACTGCTTTTGTTTTTATCTGTGACAATCGGGTTAAGGTTGGTGGTTTTCATGAGTGCTAATTTACTTTCCTTGCTTTGTCCTCCATGACCACAGGAAGCCAAAATAACGAGGCAGGCAAATAATATCAAACGATGGATATAGAGCATACATTTCCTTCCTTTAATTTATTTATTAAGCATAATGCTACTATGTAGTTTTTTCGACATCGGCCAAAATTATGAATAAATCACCTATGAAAAATTAAAAACTGCCAGTGAACATGGCAGTTTTCAATCATTCATTTGCTTTTTCTTTTCCCGCAGCCGCAGCCTTTCTTCTTGATTGGTTTTGAAGGCTGATAACCCTGATTTTTTTTGCTGTCTGTTTTTTTTGTATTCATTTGGTTTCTCCTTCCAGACAATGAGCATTCGCTACTAGTTAGAATATGTCATGCACCTCGGCCTTGTCTCCACGAACAGCTTATTTTTCCATATTGTTTTGGACAATCATTTCTAAAATGGCAGCAGCACCTGCAACAGCCAATATGAGTATTAGGGGAAAAGCCAAAGCCGGAAAAAGAAAGTGTGAGGCGACAATAAAGGCGGCTGACCATATTCCGCTGCACCAATAACAGCTTAGAAGTTCGCCTATAAACTTTTTAAATCCTGCCTTTTTTGGCAGGTAATAAACTTCTGTTTCCCCTTCCGCTTTTTTTTCTATTATTTCATCGAAAAAGGGTTCACGGATAAATTCTGTGATTTTGTCAAAAACGATTAACCTTGTCAGCCGAAAGCTTGCGAGTGATAAAAGAATCAAATTAATTATAGTTATTTTCATTAACATCACATCCGCCTAATTTTTTTAAATAAGGCAATTGTCCGTAACCCAAAAGGGCTAAGTGAAATATGTTAGTAATGTAAGATATATATCACGGATTAAGGAGGAAAAATAAATGGGTTGTGGAAGTCACCATCATGATATGGATCGCGGCAACTGCGTGTGTGAAGTAGTTCGTGCGATTAAAGATATCCAAGATAATGCTGTCGAAGCTGCTGAATGTTCGGAGTGCTCCAGTTGTTTCAATGAACCTCTTGGTAACCTTGTAGCCCCTACAAGAAGGGAACCTGTAGATACCCGCGTGTTTGTTTTGAGTACTGACGATGGTACACCATTTCATGCATTTTTCAGCAATGAACATAATGCATGTGTGTCAATCTTCTTCCGCGTAGAAGATGTATTTGATAACTGCTGTGCTACTCTTCGTGTACTTGTGCCTGGACGCAGAGAGGGCGGCAACTTTGTCCCGGTTAACCTTATATCGAGCGGCGACAAATGCTGCGTTGACCTCTCAAAAGTATGTCAGGTTGAACGGTTCAGAGCAAGCAACGACTGCATCACAGTGGATCTAAAGTGCTTCTGTGCAGTTCAATGTATTGCGGATGTCAACTTAGGCATCTGTTCATAATCAAAATGAGCCAGTCGGTCAATCGGCTGGCTTCTTTTTTTAACTTTTTATTCCTATCATTGTGATGTTTTTTATATCCTCTACATCCAATGTTTTTGTTGTTTGATCTGGCAAGTGAATCGTTACTTGATTATTCTCGTATTCAGTCAAGTAGCCCTGATAAGTATGCCCGGCAGTATAAAAAACACAGGGAACAGGCGGCAGGACCTTTGGAAAGTTCAATAAATATTCCAGTCGTTCCGTTAATTCCATTTCCTTAAATGGTTTTACCCGTTTAAAAGTGGATCTCTTTTCAAGATCACTTTCCTTTTTATCATTTTCAATGGAAATGGGTTCAAAAAAGTCTTCTCTTTGTGCAGGAAGTGATTTCCTTTTATTTTTATTTACTTTTGGTTCATTTTCCTCCCAATCATGTCTGCTTGAGTACACTTCCTGCATGCTTTGATTTTGGGGAGCTGATGAAAAAAATAAGGTTGGTCCCTTCTTCTTTTTGTTTGACATACATTGCACCTCCAAATACATATTCCTACACTTTATATGTATGCGAATTGCCTAAACAGGTTAACAGGAAATCACTAAAGAGATTCAATCAAATTGTTTAAATTTTTCAGCAATATATGGCATTGTAGAAGAAACAGAGACGATTTCCATTTCCGGATAGCTTAGTGCCGTTAGTTTTCCGCCAAATACGGCACCCGTGTCAACGTTATAAGTATTATTGATGATTCTCGCTTCTTTAACAGGCGTATGACCATAGACAATACAGGCCTCTCCATGGTAATGCTTTGCCCAGTCCCGTCTTACCGGTGAGCCATCAGGATGCTTTTCACCAGTAATATCGCCATATAAAACAAATTCTTTAACTTTTGCATTGGATTTTCCGATTAATTCCTGCTTTATTCCAGCATGGGCAATGACAAGCTTTTTATTGTCAATAACTAAATATAACGGCGCTTTTTCATATAGCTCCATAAATTTTTTACGAATGGATTGCTGATCCTTTTTATATAACGACTCATATTCAGCGACGGTCGTTTCCAGTCCATGCGCAATTTGCACCTTATTGCCAAGAAAGAAGCGGTAAAGCTTATTACAATGGTTTCCCGGCACATAAAACGCTTTTTCATGCTGAATCACCAGCCTCCAAACGATGTCAACCACTTTTAATGACTCCGGTCCCCTGTCGGTTAAATCACCAACAAATCCAAGCACTCTGTTATTTGGATGTATGGGAACCCCGCTTTCCCAGCCGTAACCAAGTTCAGTAGTGAGCACTTCAAGCTCTCTAAAGCAGCCGTGTATATCACCAATGATATCAATTTTCATTAGATGCCCCCCTTTCATCCTATTATTTTTTGTATATTTTTTAAAAAAATCCTTGCTTTTCCTCACGTTTTCACGGAAAGACAGCTGAACGGCCGCTTAATTGTGACCGGTTCTGAGGAATATATCGGCAAGTTGAATGAGAATTGGAATTTTGTGAAACCCATTAGGATACTTTTCATATTGAAAAAAATAGTGTAATATTAGTACCAAGTACTAATAACTCATGTAACAGTAGGAGGACTTTTTCAATATGAATCTTTCTTTATCTGGAAAAACATATGTAGTAATGGGTGTTGCCAATAAACGCAGTATTGCATGGGGAATTGCCCGCTCACTGCACAATGCAGGAGCAAGATTAATTTTTACCTATGCAGGAGAAAGGTTAGAAAGCAGTGTTCGTGAACTGGCTAATTCTTTAGAGGCTGAAGGGACACTTGTTTTGCCGTGTGATGTTACACGCGATGAAGAAGTTGCGAAGTCCTTTGCTGAAATTAAAGAAGCAGTTGGGACGATTCACGGCGTAGCACATTGTATTGCTTTTGCAAATAAAGAAGAACTAAAAGGTGAATATATGAACACAACAAGAGAGGGCTTCTTACTTGCTCATAATATCAGTTCATATTCTTTAACAGCTGTTGCCAAAGAGGCAAGAGGGTTGATGACGGAGGGTGGTTGCATCGTAACGTTGACATACCTAGGCGGTGAACGTGCCCTTCCAAATTATAATGTAATGGGTGTGGCCAAGGCTTCCCTTGATGCAAGTGTCCGTTACTTAGCAGCAGATCTTGGAAAAGAAGGCATTCGTGTTAACTCCATTTCTGCTGGTCCGATACGGACGTTATCAGCTAAAGGCGTGGGTGATTTTAACTTGATCACAAAAGAAGTGGAAGATAGGGCACCACTCCGTAGAGCTACCACACCTGAAGAAGTAGGCGACACAGCGCTATTTCTTTTCAGTGACCTGTCCCGTGGCATTACCGGAGAAAACATCCACGTAGATTCCGGCTATCATATTCTATAAGCGAAAAAGGCTGATCCCAAATCACCGCGGGTCAGCCTTTAATATTTCACTCATATCCTGAGGAAGCGGTACTGAAAAAGTCATTTCCTCCCGTGAAAACGGATGGAGAAATTTGATTTTTTTACAATGGAGTGCCTGCCTCGAAAGTAACTCCGTGTCACCGCCATACAAATCATCACCAAGCAACGGGTGCCCTAAATAGGACATATGAACTCGAATCTGGTGGGTGCGGCCAGTATCAAGCACAAGTTCAACATGCGTGAATGACCCATGCTTTGCAATCACCCGGTAATGTGTACAGGCGGACTGTCCATCCGCACGAACTTCCCTTTCAATAATGCTGTCATCTTTACGGCCAATCGGCTCCCGGATTGTTCCGCCATCTGCCACGATCACACCGCCTGCAAACGCCTCATAAGTCCTTTTCACTTTTCCGCTTTTTTGCATCATGCTAAACAAATGATGAACATGACGATGCTTGGCAATTAATACAATTCCCGAGGTATCCCGGTCGAGCCGGGTAACGATATGTGACGTCGCCTTCAGTCCGCACCGCTCATAATAGCCGACAAGTGCATTTGCTAAGCTGCCGGCAGGATGTTCCCGTGATGGGA
>CAYNUT010000130.1:0-9680 GCA_964400595.1 uncultured Neobacillus sp.
TCAAACTGCGAGGTTTCTTCCCCAATATTTTCCACTTGATAAGCAGCCTGCTTTGCCTGTTTTGTCACAAGATTCTCTGCCTTAAAAGTTTGAAATTTAACCGCATCAGCTCCAGATTCCACAGCTGCATCGACTAATGCAAGTGCAAGTGCAAGAGAACCATTGTGGTTTACACCAGCTTCAGCGATAATATATGTTCCCATTAAAGATTAGCCTCCTTAATAAGCATAAATGCTTAACATGTTTCAGCCGATGACATTCCCATCAAGATCAAAAAAGACTTTTTTCGTAATATTCTCAAGTGGAATATTTTTAAGTGTTTCAGCCATTTTTTTTGAAGTTTCCCCCACCCCATATAGGGGTATCATTCTTGCAATTGAGGACTGAAAATTGGGAGAAATGGCTCTATTTAGGGCATTAATTACGGCTTGTTTATCAAATTCACAATCGATTACAGAAGCAGCCTTTAATCGTCCTCTTTGCCGATCACCTATGTTTACGGCAGGTTTATGGAAAACAGGGGCTTCGATTAAACCACTTGAAGAATTTCCCACAACTGCGTCACAAAACTTAACTGCACTTAGATAACGAATTTGACCAAGTGAGTCAAATATTCTGGCCCGGTGATGCTGTTCAGAAACAAACTCTTCTATTCTTTCATTTATGATTCTTCCATCAGTATCTGCATTAGTTTTTGTAAAAATAAGCCGATGCTCCGGAAATTCCTCTAAAGCTCTCAAAAGAATATCAACGTGTAGTTTCCCAGTATCTATTTCAATGGTTGTTGGATGCAAGGTGATTAAAAAAAATTGTTTCAAGTCAATGCCAAGTGACTCTGAAAGTTGTTCTTTACTGAACAAATGTGCTCTTTTTATTCCATCAATGCCGGGTGCTCCAAAATTAAAAACCTTATCTGGCTGCTCCCCCATTTGAATAATTCTTTTCCGATAGGGTTCTGCAGCTGAAAAATGAATATGAGCCATCTTTGTAATGGCATGGCGAATAGGATCATCAATAGAACCCTCCGATAATTCGCCCCCATGAATGTGTGCAATCGGGATTCGATGAATCATGGCCGTTTGTGCAGCTGCTAATGACTCAAAGCGATCACCTAATAAAACGATAATATCTGGTTTTAATCTTTGAAAGGAATCAGCAAATCCTATCGTCCCTAATCCAACAGCTTTTGCAATGGCAGATGGTGTATCAGCAGATAAAAGCATTTCCACCTTATCATTGATAATAAAACCATCTTCCTCAATTTGTTTATACGTTAACCCAAATTCTGGTGACAAATGCATTCCTGTTACAACAAGTTGCAATTCCAACTCATTGTCCGTCTGGATTTCTTTCATCAACCAATATAAAAGTCCGTACTCAGCACGAGTTCCAGTGACGATACAAATTTTACGCTTTGCCATTTAATTCTCCTTTCAGAGGAGTCGAAGGGATATTAATTACACGTTTATTAAGCCCCTTCGTGACAGTAAGATCGGATTTAGGATAGCTGCTATATGGTGTTAATTCATGCATTGGTGTCCAGATTGGCCGTGCCATGGCACCTTCATCATTCAACACTTCGAGCACAGTGTCTCGATCGTGCACCTCTGAATCGATCAAAATGGTTTGAAGCCAATAATTACTGGTCCCAAAAGAAGGCTCTATAAATAAATTAACACCATTTTCATGGCTGAATAATTCCTGAAAGCGCTCGGTGAGTTTTCTTTTCGCAGCTAAAAATGGTTCCATTTTTTCTAATTGGGCGCATCCAAGCGCCGCATTAATATTCGGCATTCTGTAGTTATAGCCAATTTCATCATGCCGATATTCCCAGCGATGAGGAATCTTTGCAGTAGTTGTAATATGTTTAGCGTAATCTGCAAGTTTATCGCTATTGGTTAAAATAGCACCACCTCCGCCGGTGGTCACAATTTTATTACCGTTGAAGCTCATGGCAGAAACGAGTCCAAATCCACCAGTATGTTTTCCTTTATAGTATGAGCCCAGTGATTCAGCTGCATCTTCAACAAGGATAAGATTGTATCGCTTACATACCTCCATTAATGGTTCAAGATCAACCGCATGTCCAAATGTATGCATGGGAACAACTGCACGAATGACTCTCCCAGTTTGTTTATTATGTAATTCTCCATTTTTCATATGACCTATCTCACGTATGTACTCATCCAATTTTAGTGGATCGAGACCGAGTGTTTCTTCCGACACATCAACGAAATGCGGGACCGCCTGAAGGTATGTTGCAGCATTAGCTGTTGCTACAAATGTAAGTGAAGGCATAAAAACCTCATCGTTGGCTTTAACTCCAGCAAGTTTTAATGCAATATGCAATGCCGCTGTTCCATTCACGACAGCAATGGCACGCTTCACACCTGTATATTCGGCAAGCTGTTTTTCAAATTCATTGACATACTTTCCAACAGAAGATACCCATCCAGTTTGAATACAATCTGTGACATATTCCATTTCCTTATCATCAAAGTATGGTTCGTGTAAAGGAACAAATTCTTTACTGCCATGAATCTCCTTAATTTTTTGAGCAATTTGCCGCCATTGATCATTCATATATTATATACATCTGCCTTGTATTGAGATAGATTCCTTAAATCAGTAAACCAGTCAGCAGTTTCTTTTATCCCGCGTTTAAAGCCCTCGATTCCGCCATATGCAGGTTCCCAGCCCAGCAGTTCTTTAGCCTTCGAGTTGTCCGCCCATAAACGTTCCACTTCACTTTTTTCCGGACGAAGACGTTGTTCATCTGTTTCAATTTCTATTGGTTTCTCCATAGCTTCAGCAATTACTTTAGCCGTCTCACCGATTGAAATTTCATAATTACTGCCAATGTTAATTACTTCACCAATTGCTTTATCATTGTTCATTATGGAAATAAATCCGCTGACAGTATCCTTAACATAGTTAAAGTCACGTGTCGGACTTAATGCACCCAGTTTTATTTTTTTCTTGCCTGCCGCTAACTGAGATATTATAGTCGGAATAACAGCACGAGCAGATTGCCGCGGCCCATAAGTATTAAATGGCCGGATGATGGCCACCGGGGTTTCAAATGAACGATAAAAAGAGAGCGCCATTTGATCCGCACCAATTTTCGAAGCAGAATATGGCGACTGTCCTTGAAGTGGATGATTCTCATCAATAGGAACATATTGTGCTGTGCCATAAACTTCACTTGTTGAAGTGTGAACTAGCTTAGAAACACCTAACTCCCGAGAAGCCTGCAGTATATTTAAGGTGCCTTTAATATTTGTATCAACATATGTATCAGGAGAATGATAAGAATACGGAATAGCGATTAAAGAGGCAAGATGCAATACTGTATCACAGCCTTTTATGGCTTCTTTTACTCCATGCGGGTCTCTTACATCACCCGCAAAAATATCAAGTTCCTGTTTAATTTCCTTTGGAGTCGAGTCCAGCCATCCCCATGAATTAAATGAATTATAATAAACGAAAGGTCTGACCTGATATCCTTGACGTACTAGTTCTTCAGTTAGGTGTGACCCAATGAAACCATCTGCTCCGGTAACTAGAATTTTCCCTTTCAAAAAAAAACCTCCAATCAGCAAACTTGTTAATTTTTTTGAGATTTACCTTAATATCTGTATGTTTGAAAATAACATTCCAGTTTTTCATTCTTCCAGTTCTCAATATAGGCCCCGCCCTCCGTGCAATTCCATAACATACCACGGTCTTTCACGGTAAGTGCATAATTTTCAAACCATATTCTATAAGAATATAGATTTAGAGGAGTATAGACTTTTTTCTGCTGATAAAAATCATTAATTTCTATTAATGATTCTGTAATTTGCACCGTTTTGTTTGAATGGATTCCTTTTGAATGTGTTTGATTATCTGTGAACGCCAAATCCTGTCCTACTAAAGCAACAGACTTTGCCCCCAGGTATACGATCAAATCCAATAAACAGGTCGCAACTGATCCCCCAGTATTTATTAATGGTTCTTGGGTAATTGCTGCCCATTTTTCGGCAGGATGAAAGCCTTTTTGCCAGACAATGAATTTGGGGCCTCTGTAATTTTGCACCACATGATGGTTCGCAGTACTCAAAAAAAATAAAGGAATCTCACAATTATATTCAAAATCAAATTGTTTGATGATTTCAGCATTAGCATCGGAAATCATGACAAAATTAGGAGTAATGCCGAATTCATGCAATACCTTATAGGAAGTGCCTACACAGGCGATCACAAATTTTTTTGTTTCAGCCATTTTTTTCAATAGCCCCATTTGCTTTAGTAGAGAAGGGCCAGCTGATATCAAAATAAAGGGCATACTGTTGAACTGATTCATGAATTGAGATAAACCATTATTTTGATAAAAAAGATTCGAATTGAAATTTTCTTCCAATTTCTCTTTTTGATTATTAAATGATGTTGTTAATAATCGAACTTGTTTGAACCAAAATTTTATGCTTTTATCCTCAATTAACTCGAGGGATGGTTTATAAATAAATAATTCATAAGAACTTTTAACAAGATAATCAATTAAATAATTTTTTAGCTTAAATAAATTTGATGAATAAAGAAAAGTAACTTTATCATTATGTATGATTGTATTAACAAGTGGAAGATTCTCTTGAGCCCATAGCGCATATAAATGATTAAATTCAATTACAAAGATAGAAATATCTGGATATCTTTCTAAAAACTGGGCAACGTGATATCCTGCACCAATACCAACAATCAGCAATTTACAAGAATCATTTGGGATTTCAAAGTTAGAAACCAAATCCTCCGCTTCTTTTCGGGGATTATATCGACTGTGCAAGAAAAAGGTCCTGTCATTCGCAATTACTTTGACACTAAAATCTCCTGTCTTTGTTTCTTGTTTAGTCCATCTCAAGCTGGTTCTCCTCAATTTCCTTATGTATATACGATTGCCAGCCATCCAATATTTCAACGACTTCATATTCAAGAATATCACTTATGGCAATATAATCCTGGAACATCATTGCCTGCTCGATTTCACTTAAGAAATTCTTCATATCTTCCAGGTTCACATCTTGCAGGAAGCCATTGCTTTTTATTCCATTTAGCGCATCTAAAACCCAAGTATAAGCTTCGATGATGGGCACCATATTTCTTAACGCCATTGCTTCGCGGTCTGTGTGAAATAATTCAGCGGTGCTGCGTGTTTCTTTTATTACTTTTGGTAAAAATTCTACTAGTGAACCAATTGTTTCTTTAACAAGCTGATTAATCATGATAACTCCTCATTTCTGATTCACTTTCTAAAAAACTCCATCAAGTTTGTCTAGAAAGAATTTATAGAATTCGCACAAAATTAACAATTTTCTACATATTCCTTTTTCATATCCCTTATACGTGGATCGTCTAGTATTTCGGTCAAATATTTAGCCATTAATTTATATAGGGCTGATAATTCCTTAGTGAGGGCAAACAAATCCTCTATAGTGTATTCTTTTTTTTGATCATAGTAAATAACTTTATTGATAATAGAATCAAAAAGAAATGTTATATTTGATAAGAGTATCCGTTCAACGATTTCATTACCCGCAATTTCTTTAAAGGTTTGCAACATTTCCAGTTGTTCATTTTTCGAGAAAATCCTGCATTCTAGATACCCTTTTAAAACTTTATCAGCACTCTCTATTTCATCTTTGATGGCAGTCAATTTATCAAAAAAATCATGATAAAATTCAGCAACTGGCTGTTTTGGCTGATTAGGAGCTGCGGTGATTTGGATGACTTTTTTCAATGTGCTGTCATTAACCTTATCAGGATCCACAAATTCAGTACCCTTAATTCTTGCCCCAAATTCAGAAACATTCATGATATTAATGGAGTTTTTCGGAAATGTTTCGATGATGGCTTCGAATGAATCCAAAAATAATTTAAGTGCTTTTGTCGTTCCCACTTTTTCACCGCGGTTATTTTCAACAAATAAATCCGCTTTGGAATTACTCATCCCTTTATGTGGTTTAACACCATCCGCATAATAATTGCCATTAACCAATGCTAGATCCTGACCAACCAAATAAACGTCTTTAAAGCCCAAATATTCAATAACTAAAAGCGCGAAAATAGCAACCGAAGGTACTGAATGGGGAAATCCAAAAATATCCCGGTATGCAAGAGAAGTAATTTGTTCTAAGAGAGCCATAGAATCTACAAGCTGGCCTTTATGCTCTTTTTGAATACGATGATTGGACATCGTTTCAAAGATTAGCGTCCCATCATACAATAAATCCATAAAATGGGTTTGATAGTTTGTGTCACTCGAATCAATACTTAAGGCATAATCCGGTTTAATCCCATTTTTCAACAGTGGTCTAATAGCAGGACCAACAGCAAAAATATGTGAAAATCTTGCCATCCTTCGAATGAATGACATATTCTCCTGTAAAGACGGACCCGCTGCAACTAGAATAGCTGTTTCACCTTGAAATTGATCCTTATAATGTTTCAGATTGATTGACTGATCCATAACTTTTAGATTCAATAATGGTTCCACAATCCAATCCACCGCAAACTTTTGTTCTGTATTATTTAAAATCCTTTGTACATCAATTCCCTCTTTAAGAATGGCGATAACCTCTTCTACCTTTCCTTTGTTCGCCCTCAAATAGTTAGGATGTATATGAATACTAACAGAAATAGTCGCAAACTTGGCCAGGAACTTTGAGAATACTAATGAGGAAAAACCATCCAGCTTATAAAACGATAGTTTATCAATATTCTTTAAAATCGTATTGCTTGTATACTGTGAAAGATTAATTTCTGAAAAAGGCTCAATAAACAAGAAATGGATATTATCGGAGTAGGCATCACTCTGAACCAATTTTTCAATGACGAGGCCGTTGCCTGTTCCAATAATCACTGCAAACTTCTTTTCCAGTCCCTCTAACTCCTTCAAAAAACGGTTAATCTCCTTTTCAGGCGAATAAAGAGAATTAAGGGCTGTTTTTTTTTCATTACTTTCATAAATATAAACGGAAGAACCGTCTTTAGCAATTTGAGTTTGAATTCGATCTTCCATTCACTGATTTCTCCTACTCTTTTTGATTTGATGCACTTTATCATGAACGAATGAGCAAAATTTATTCTAATTATAAAATAGATAGCCTCTTGTAAAAAAGGCTATCTATTATTTAAATGTTATATAAAATTAACGAAGTAATTGCAATACGCCTTGTGGCTGCTGATTAGCTTGAGCAAGCATTGCTTGTGCAGCTTGAGAAAGGATAGAGTTTTTAGTTTGAGTCATCATTTCTTTTGCCATATCAACGTCACGGATGCGAGATTCAGCAGAAGATAAGTTTTCACTTGAAGTTGACAAGTTATTAATCGTATGTTCTAAACGATTTTGCATTGCCCCAAGTTTTGAACGTTCAGCTGATACTCTGGAGATCGCTTGGTTAAGAGCTGATACTGATAGGTTAGCAGAAGCATTGCTTCCAACACCGATTGCACCTGCAGTAATGTTCAAACCAGAAGCTGTCATGCTATTAATAGTAAGAGTGATAGTTTGTGATTTGTTTGCACCAATTTGGAATTTTGTAGTTGTAATTCCGCCGCTTAATAGGTTTTGTGTGTTGAATTGAGTTGTTTTAGCGATGCGGTCAACTTCATTTGTTAATTGAGTAAGCTCTTTTTGAATTTCGTTTCTGTCAGCAGAAGTATTTGTATCGTTCCCACCTTGAACAGCTAACTCACGCATACGTTGAAGGATTTCATGAGTTTCATTTAAGGCACCTTCAGCAGTTTGAATCATAGAGATTCCATCTTGAGAGTTACGAGTAGCTTGATCCAAACCACGGATTTGACCGCGCATTTTTTCAGAGATTGCTAGACCAGCTGCATCGTCTCCAGCACGGTTAATACGTTGGCCAGAAGATAACTTCTCCATTGATTTTGCTTGTGCACCTGAAGCAGTGTTCAATTGACGAAGCGTGTTCATTGCTGTAAGATTGTGATTGATTTGCATAACTAAATTTCCTCCTATAAAAATATGTTTTTTTTAGGGATAATTCCCTTAAAAGCTATCTATAACAAACCCTGAGGGTTTATTAACAAAATAATTTTGATTGCACTGGATACATATAATCTGAGTTAATAGACCTTACACAATTTGACTTGTCAGCATGTGATTACCATTGTACAATTCTTCTCGATAAATACTTATTTCTTTTGGTGCATCAATCGCAAATCGGATTAAACCAGATTCAGTTTGTATGATAGTTATTTTTATTGTCTCTCCAATCTGAATCGTATCGCCGATTACTCTTGCACCTTTTTTTAATTTCTCCCACCCTTTGTCATTTCCTTTAAGGCGAGAAATGTTGAAATGTTTTGGTGCATCAATCTTTAATCGAAGTTTGGAACTAGATTGTAGAACTGTCGCTTTAACAACATCACCGATGATAACTGATTGTCCGATTTCTCTACCAACAATAAGCAAGTATTTATCCTCCAAAAATTCATTTTTCAGGATTTTTTATCGCAGGTCTAAATAATCGATTACCATTTCTATCAAACATATTTATTTTTGTCACCAAAGGATTTTCTCGGTACTTTTCTTATCGGAACTTCTAACGTTTTGTTTAGCTATTTTTACAATTTGGTTTCTGTCCGAAAAAGTTCATTGATACTATTCTTATCGGATTTTCTGACAAATTGTTTAGTTCTTTCAATAATTTGTCATCTTTCCTTTAAAAACCCCGATACTATTCTTATCGGAAACTGGCATCATTTTGTTTAGTTTTTTTATAATTTGATTTTTTTCGATAAGAAATAGTTTGTATTATATTTATCGGTTTCTAAATTATTTGGTTTAGTTCTTTCTGCATTTTTTTCTTTATATATTGGGTAAAAAAAAGAGTCATCCTTTTGGATTGACTCTTTTCCATTCTTTTTATCTATAGTACTTTTTTCAAAATATCACCATTAATTTGATCCAAGCTGCTGCGATAACCAGCTGCTTTGTGAATTCAATTTGGAAAGTGCTGTTTCCATGGCGGTAAATTTTCTATAAAGGCTAGTTTCATATACACGAATTCTATCCTGTTCCCTATCAAGGTTTTTATTAATCGTTTTAAGCTGTTTAGCCATAATAGTATTGGTACTTGTATTTGCTGACGCTGCTGAACCGGCTATTGAAGTTAATTCCGCCAGGGTACTGCCAATTTGATCGTACATTCTCCAGCCAAACCCACTATCGGCATTTTTATCTTTATTAGTAGCTGTAGTATCTGTTGATGAACCAATAGTACTTGTTTTAGAAAATAATCTTTGGACACCCGCCAAATTATTATCTAATGCACTTTTTAATTTAGTCTCGTCCAGTTCCAGCTTCCCATGATCTTGATAGAATTTACTTGTTTTAATTCCAATATCTGAAAGAGAATTAGGTTTATCAGGCCCGTTCACACTATTCAATAAGTTGTTCCGCATTTTTAGTAAAAATTCCGATACTGTGGAATCATTACTTAGTAGACCACTTTTGGCTTTTTCTTCCCAGTTTTTAATATCAGTGTCCTTCATTTCCTTTTTCTGTTCGTCGGTCAATGGACGGAAATCCCTGTATTTCTTTTCAGAAATCTTTGAATTCAAATCATCAATCAACTGATTATATTTGTCTACAAATGTTTTAATCGTATCGAACA
>CAYNUT010000131.1:0-6548 GCA_964400595.1 uncultured Neobacillus sp.
TGTGCAGATTGAGAACTGAAAAAAACGATTCGCCAGCCGATACCTTACCCATGTGTGCAGCATTATTGCCAGCCTTGCGAATATAGTGCAAAGCCATCATCAACTTGTCATCGTCTACGAAACTGCGAAAACCTTCGGCATCGACCAGCTCAAACAGATTGGCTCTGGCTGGAATCTCCCAGCCTTGAAGCAAATAGATTGCCCTGACAGTGTACTCCAAAGCTCGGCGGGCATAGAGTGCCGACTTTTCGGGATCGCTTTTCTGATTGGCTTCTGCTTCGTTGCAGTAGGTGTACAGGTCGGCAAAGTCGGGCGAATGTTTTAGAAAATCGAAGTTGCGTTTCATGTATGTATTGGTTTAGGTAAGAACAGACTACTAATTTAGTTAAAATATTTATCCATCGTATAGTCGAATAGTTTTTGTGTTTCGGTTATCGACTTTTCTATCAATTCTTTTTGTTTCTCAATGGCTTCTATCTGCTCTGCAAATTGGTTTTGAAGAGTAAGGGGTGGAACAGGTATATTAATAGAATAGAAATCACTATGGTTTAAATCAGGAATAGTCGTAGTTGATGCTTTTTTTAACATCAACTTTTTAACTTCTGGAAATTTCAAAAATGAAACAAGATATTTCTTGCTAATAATTTTTCTATCATAGTCTATTAAGAAGAAATTATTATGAAATACTCCTTCAATATCAGATATAACAATTCCTGTATTTCCTGTTCTAGTCATAAGAACATCATCTGTTTTACAAATTACATTGGGTCTTGGATTTTCAATGTATTCTGCTATTTTCTTTCCATTTATAAATTGATTGGTTATATAAGGATATCTATTCGTACCTGCTTCTGCGAATCTTTTTGATATTGGAATTTGCAAGCCTTGTCTAACGGACGAAATTTCTCTAAATGTTTTTGCTCTAAATTTAGGGTCATCTACAGGGTCGCCAAACATCTCGTAAAAGGTGGCTTGGGCAAGCGTATCGAGTTGGATAAGCTGTTCTCGCTTTTTGTATATAATATCGCTCAATGTATCCAACTCTGCCACTATCTGCTCTTGAATAGGCAGAGAGGGCACAGGGACAAGAAAATTTCGTATAGTACCCAAAGCAATAAATTTCTGTGTTCCTCCTTTATTGAGGCTTAGTAATTTCTCTGAGTACAAATTGCTTTTTAATAAAGAAAGAATAAATCTATTTAATACTTCACTAGAGGGCTTAAACTTAATCAAAGCAACATTCTTGATTGCAAATATCTTCGAAGTTTTGACTATTACAGGATTTCCTATAGTCCCTATCATTGGCATCAAGATATCCCCAATATCTACTTTTGAGCGTTTATTTATTTTTTCAAAGTCATCTTCACTTATCAAATTGACATTCTCAAAATTTACTTCTCCACTAACTAAGTTTTTAGAAGTGATTAAAGGGAAGCCTTCATTTTGATATTTAGGCGAATCATGAGTTCCATCCCTTACATCACACACCTCCCCCAACTTTTTTACTTCCCAACCTTCTTTTTTCATTCTTTGGTTAGTTTTTCGTAGTGGGTAATCGCTTGGTCTATTTCGGCTTGTAAGTCTTTTATTTTTTTCAAAACCACTTCGGGATTTTCGTACACCACACGTTCACGCTCTACCTCCTTGTATTTGTTTACTGTGAGGTCGTAACCGTTTGCCACAATCTCGTCTTTCGATACAAAGAAAGATTGTTCTTTGCGTGTTCGGTCGGCGTCTGCCTCCAGGTTGTGAAAACGAGCCACCACATCGGGTATGTCGCCGAATTCTCTTTCGCCCTCTATTTTGGTACGCTTTTGGTCTAGTGTGTAGCCGTCGGCTTGCATATCGTAAAACCATACTCGGTCGGTTCCTCCGCTGTCGGTCTTGGTAAATATCAAGATAGCCGTAGACACTCCCGAATAGGGCTGGAAAACACCAGCAGGCATAGAGATAACGGCTTCGAGTTGCTGATTATCCACTATCTCCTTCCGAATGGCAAGGTGTGCCCCACTACTGCCGAACAGCACTCCATCGGGAACGATAGACGCACAACGTCCGCCCGACTTCAAGATGCGACAAAACAGGCTCAAGAAAAGTATTTCGGTTTTCTTGGTCTTGGTAATGGCAAGCAGGCTTTTGTCTACCACCTCATAGTCTAAGCTACCCGTAAAAGGAGGATTGGCAAGGATGAGGCTATACAGGTTTTTGTCTTGATTGTCTTCGGATAGTGAATCCTGATAGTTGATATTCGGATTGTCTACCCCGTGCAGCATGAGATTCATTGCCCCAATGCGTAGCATAGTCTGGTCGGTATCGAATCCGTAAAACATGGTATTGCGATAGTGTTCGCCATGCTCTTTTTTTACCAGTTCTTTTTTATGGTTTTCTTCGATGTATTTTGCAGCCTCCACAATAAAACCAGCCGAACCCATAGCAGGGTCGCAAACAACGTCTTGAAGCGTTGGGCGCATCATCTGCACCATCATGCGGATAATGTGGCGAGGGGTGCGGAATTGTCCGTTTGTACCACTGGCAGCCATCTTGCCCAAGATGTACTCGTACACGTCGCCCATAGCGTCCTTGTTGTTCATGTCGAGGGTGTCGATACCTGCCACTATCTTGGCAAGGGTTCGCTCGTTGGGAATCATAAAAAGGGCATCTTTCATGTAGCGACTAAAAGCCGAATCTTTGCCCGAACCCAAGTTTTTGATAAAAACCATTACATCGTTTCGCACGATGTTGAACATCTGTATAGTATTCAGATTCTTGAACACACTCCAGCGTAGATGTTCGTAAGGCACTTTCAGGTTAGTTTCGGGGTTCGTCCACTTCTCGCCATCCTTGAAAATAGGGTCATTAATCTTGCCTCCTAAAACGGCAGCATTGGCTTCTCGCTGACGTTGGCTGTCGTCCAACATTTTTATGAAGAACAGATAGGTCATTTGTTCCAATACGGTAATGGAGTTGGTTATGCCCGAACTCCAAAAGTCTGTCCAAATGGTATCTATCTGATTTCTATGTTCGCCTGTAATCATGTATTCTTTTATTGATATTTTACTAATTAACAAAGATAAAAAAAAGCAGCTACGAACGTGTAACTGCTTCGAGATTATAAATGTGGGATAAGGTTTATTCTTTTTTGAACACCTCCCATCGTAAGTCGTTGCTTCCTTTCATCTTGAACTCAGTCGGACTTGATATAAGCAAATTTGAATAAGTTCTATTGCCAGTCTCAGTAAACGACAAGCCTATAGAGGTCGCATTATGGTCAATGTAATAATACTTATCGAACGATTGACCATTGTAGTAAGTAACAGTAAATAAACCATGAATCTTTCGCTCTCGACCTTCGCCTGTCGCAAAATTTTCATCGAGGATAACCACCTTTGCAGGGTTGTACTGTTCTTTAAATTCAATCGTTGTTGTGCCAACTTCATGCACATCCTTAAATGTACCATTTAAGACCGATAGAGCTTTTTTCTGGGCTTCACTCATTGTGTTACCTGTATCGTCGTCATCGTCACTGGAACATCCGATAAATGCAAAACAAACTGTCGCCAATACTAAAAATAAAAAAACTTTCTTCATTTTGAAATTATTTGCGTCTACCAGCTCCCGAAGTAGACCATCTATAAATGCGAAGCGTGGAAACTGTCAACTTACCTAACCCGCGGTTCTGGAAGACCATGTAGAAGATAAGCGACAGCCCCACGCCATATAGAAGCATGGAACGTCTAACTTATTATCTCTCTACATTGAAATTTTCCAGATTTCGGGCTGAGATAACGTTGAACGCCTCAATTATAATTTTCAATAAGTATGGAGTTCCAACACTTTAGAAGCATCCATGCCCCAAAGATATAAAAAAGGTCGGTATCATAACGAAACCGACCCTTGATAATTACATTCTACCAGTTATGGTCATACCCTTTGGATATCAGCGATAAGACGTTCCTCGTTCAATTTAAACGTCCCTGCTTCTTGGTTATGGTCAATGTAGTTCATGGGAAAGAACCCACTGTTTACAAGCTCGCAGAGTGTATGGGTTAATTCCATCATCTTACATTGTTTGTCCGATAGTTCGATATACGAGGCTTCTTTGAGGTATTTATTTAATACTTCCCCATCGACCCAGCACAACTTGGTCATAGATGGAGCTGGATACCTTATATTGAACTGCCATTCATCAAATGGAATGCCTAGCGAATTAAATCTACTCGACAATGACGATAGATGTGGAATGGTATTTACATATCCAACCAAATACTTTTTCTTCATTTCTTCCAAAAATTCTCTCGGTAAATCGGTATGATTCATAAAATACAGAGATACTGGACGCACGAAAATATCCTTCGTTTCGTCTTCTATGTCATCAGCCATTGTTATTCGCCTGAGGTCTTCTTTGCAAAATTTAACATCTTCGAAATTACACGCCTCTTTGATAATACCCTCGAAAGCACGGCATACTTCTCGATACTGACCTCTTAAATATGCTTCCTTGGAAGCTAAATACATTTTTTTCATAATTCAAATCCTATTAAGTTTGTTAAAAAATTACCACTCGTTTTTTGCTCATCACTCTTGCCTTCGTCTGTTTCTGTAGGAAGTAACTCCATCTCTTTGATAGTTGTTTGAATAAGCTTTTGTTGCCGTTCTTTATACTCCTTCGTTGGCTGTGGAGTTTCAAATACATTGTCCATCTTCAAAATTATTTAGTGAAACTTCTTCGTTTTTCTTCAACTGTTCTACTTGTTCCCTTTTGCGTTGCTCCTGCTTTTCCTGCCAGTATTTGCAAAGGTGGCACGTCAATGGGAGGTAAAACACGACCTGCTCTTTTGGGGTAGGAGAATCTTTATGATAACCCATGAGCTTATTTATAGCCTCCAGACAAGCAATCTTTATTCGTTCATCATTTGTTCCATCCATAATTGCCTTATATCGCCGAATTTGGTTATGGCGAGTTAGATAATTGTCATCCAACTCAACATCTTCAATAGGCAGGGCTGAGGAGGGTAAACCATCACCTGTTGATGAGTTAACTCCTATCGAATTGAAGGTTAACTCCAACTCTTTTTCTGCCAGATATTCCGCAACATTAGAAGAGGTTTTCAATCGGGAAGCCTGAACTTTCATACTGTCTCCTTTCGCTGTCGAATTCGGATGAAGAAACCTGTATGCTGCCGTTGCATCCCAGCCAGCCAATATCAAATCGCAAAAAGCAAGCTCTATGGTCGTTAATTTATAGTCTTTTTTAGCCATGATTATATTTTTTGTTTTTAGAATTTTCGTTTTCCTCTCTAGCCTTAATAAATATACAAGCAAGGGCAAGAGATGTTTGCTTATATTGTCGGGGGGAACTGACACGCACCTTGCTATGAGTTATTAATATTTTATTAGCCATATGAAAAAGTTAAATAATTAATAATGTGAACATTGTTTTTTTAGCTTGTGGTAATCTGGTATGGTAATTTGGTTACAACCTAACCACGAGTACCAGTGTGTATGTGGTATGGTATATCTGAGATATACCTACTACCACGTACCACAATACCATAAATTAGAAATCAATTTTCATTTGTTCCGGAATGATAGTATATTGATACTTATTCGTATTTGGTTTAGCTAAGTTCTTTATCCAGCCTTTTCTCTCGTAATGTTTGATAAATTCACGAGCAGGCTTATCGGATATTACAAATCGGATTTCAATTTGCTCTCTTAGTTTTCCTGCTGTATATATCGCATCCACAGATTGAAAAGTATCTCTTAAGAACTGTATATGAGTTTTATTTTCATAAGATGATGGGCTAATTTTAACCTTCCTAGTTTCTCCACCATTACTCCCAGACTTAAGCATCTCAAATTCCACCCTATCCCCTGTTATGTCAAAACACAGGTTTTCATCCATTCTAAGCACATAGCTAGCCACTTTCTCAGACTCTGCCAGATAGTTCGCCTTAACAACACAGAAGTGCCGTAAATCAGACTCCGAACCGTCCTTCCGAAACTCAATAACACATCTGGATTTGGCTTCTATAGCTTGACTTCCAATTACATTATTTTTACTTGGAGCTAGTTCTTCTGTACGTTTTCCTGTATGATGCAAAAAGCATACGGAGCATTCATATTTTATGGCAATATCCGAAAATGGTTGCAAAAACTGTCTGACTTGATTATTCTGGTTCAAATCTTTGGCTGTAAATAAATCGCCAAAGGCATCTAACACAATAAGGTCAACAGGAAAAACTTCTAATACAGAGCGTACTGTTTCTATAAGAGTATCGGAATCAGTTGTGCATAAGAAATTTTTTAATTTATCTTTTGATACATTCAAAGTCTGATTCTGCTTACGCACTAAAAAAGCAATCGACATTTTATCATCCTCAGTTGAGATATACAAAGCTCTTCCATGCTTACCATTAAACTGATTCCCTAAAAAATCTATTTGTCCAGCTACAGATAAAGCTAATTGACGTAAAATCATACTTTTGCCCGTATCACTAGCCCCTACCAAGAACCAAAGTCCAACCATTGGAAATAATCCAAACAAT
>CAYNUT010000131.1:6558-9608 GCA_964400595.1 uncultured Neobacillus sp.
TACTTGCATATCTATCAGCTGACTCCCATCTATAATACAAGGTGGCAGTTCTAGCTCTATATTGGCATCCAAAGAAACAGATTCTGTTTTTTCGTTGTTAACAACAACTTGCGGATTATAGTCCCCACCATCTTGTGAGGACTGTTGCATATTGTTTCCCATTAGTTACGACCACCTTTCTTTTTTCGAGCTAGTTCAATAGCTAGCTCAGCATCAATAATAATTTTTCTACCAACTTGAGTGATTGCTGCATCAAGTATCCCAGAGAGTTTAATACGTGCTGCTGTAGATTTACTGCATCCGAATAGTTCAGCGATTCCGCTGTAACCGTAAACGTATTTTTTAGCTTCTGTATGCGTAGTTGCAATACTTACTTTACATTCAGAATTCGCTTGTTCTTGTAGAAGAAGGAATTCTTCACCAGTCATTTGCCAAATTGGTTTGGACTTTAAATTTTCAATAAACATATTTTTACGTTTTTTGAAATCACAGGTGCGCACGCTATGAGTTTCTGTTATATTCTACAAAAGTAAAATATTGCACAACTAGCTCATAGTTAATTAATTAGTATTGATGACAAGGTGGTGACTCTTTACGATGTCCTTGATTATTAGGTATATAAAAAAGCCATACGATTTATTCATATGGCTTGATATATTGAATGTCTATTTTTAGTGGAGGAGGGTCTGTTTTATTTGAAAAAGCATTCTTGATTTGTTTTTCATAATTACTAGGTAGCCCTAGATTTTTCATAATGGTAAGATGTAAATTTTTGTTTGTACTTTGTTCTTCTGCTGTTTTTGCTTCTTCTTTGTTTCTTAGATAGAGAAAATAAGGGTATAGTTTTTTTACAAATAACTCATTTACTTTTGATTGCGCTTTGTTGAATTTTCCAATAGTACAGTCAGAAAGCTCAGATAATATATTATTACTTAAATCTCGTATTTTATCATTATATCTTGGGGTTTTATACTCCTCCTCATCCAAAAGTGAAATTCCAACATCGTTTTTTATAGCATCTATCAGTGGTTTATAATCTATTATTTTCATATCCACACATCCTTGATTATCTCTGTAATGAACCGTTATTCGGTCAGAATAAAGAATGTAATATTCAGCCTTTGAAATGGCTTCTCTCCAACCTTTTACTTTGTTCTCCGACTCATATAGAATTACTCCAGTGGATTTAGTTTTATTAGATTCTTCCCCTTCGTATTTATACCAATGTAATTCTTTAAGTTGACGTCTATAATACCATAAGAATATATCCTCGATATTATCTCCAACAGTCATTTCTATGTATTCAATCTCGCTCAAATCATCTGGAAGATTGAAATATTTATCTAATTCATTAAGTAAAGCCTCTTTCATTTCTATTTGTTAATTTGACTCAATAGTGCCGTCAGTTGTTCTTTCGGCAATGATTCGAGTTGTTTAAGGAGGTCAGATGTTTTATCTTCCTTCTTTTTGTCTCTTATATCCCATTTATCCATAGCATCTTTTCTATCCTTGTCAGCAACATCAATATAGGGTTTCATGGCTTTATAATCACTATGCCCTGTCCATTTCATGACTGTTTGTGCAGGAATACCCATACTTAAGGCTGCACATATAAATGTACGCCTGCCTGCGTGAGTTCCCAGTAAAGCATATTTAGGTGTTACTTCATCAATTCGTTCATTTCCTCTATAATAAGTTTCTCTGATTGGCTCATCTATTCCAGCTAATTTACCGAGTTCTTTCAAGTAATCATTCATTTTCTGATTACTAATGACAGGTAATGCTTTATCATTCTCGAAATGAATATCTTTGTATTTATCAAGTATCGCCTTGCTATATTTATTTAACTCAATTATAAGGCTGTCCGCCGTTTTTACAGTGGTTACTTCTATATGATTACCTTTTATATCACTTCTTTTAAGATTATATACATCAGAGTAACGCAAAGATGTGAAACAACAGAAACAAAAAACATCCCTAATACGAGCTAGATATTGCTTTTCGGAAGGAACTTCAAAATTGTTTAAGTGCATTAACTCTTCCCAAGTCAAAAATATTACTTTTTTATCAGTGCTTTTTAGTTTGGGCGAAAAGGTTTGAAATGTATTGTTATTATTATAACCTTTCCCCATAGCCCAACGCAAAAACCACTTTAAAAATCCCAGCTGTTTGCCAATAGTGCTGTTTCTTAAATTCTTTTTCGTGCGAAGATATTTAATGTAATCTGTAAGTTTAGTTTCGTTCAGAGCTTCGAATGATAATTTTTCGTCAAATCCGATTAAATGATTTCTTACTGCTGCAAATTTCTCATAAGTGGCTTCTGTCCAATCGTTCTGATTGCCACAGTCGTTTACAAACTCATCGAAATAATCGAAGAATGATAAAGCATCTTTAACCTTCTTTGCTGATTGCTTGCCACAGGCAGTATTAAAAGCATCTCTGAATTCATCTGGTGTCGGAATCACTTCTTTTACTTCAAACACTTTAAACGTATTTTCAGCAATCTCTTCTAGCCTCTGAATCTCGTTATTTATCTCTGTTGCTGATACTTTCTTTTTTCCGTGGGTTGTACCAGATTTACATCGCTGAGCATCTGCAATCCATTTGCCCCATTCTACACGATACCCGACATTGAAAGCGATAACATTATCATCAATATTCTCATCCGTCTTATACTTGATTCTAAAACGTAATTTACCATCAGTTTTATAGGTTTTGTTTCCTTCGGTGGACTTTGCTTTATTCAGCTCTTTATCCACTAAAAAACGCATATTTCTCTCTATTTTCATAAATCAGGGACTTTTTGAAAAGAACTAACAATTTGTTTGTTGATTAACAGAGACTTATTACAAGTCCCCGATATGTAAAAATAGGGACTTTTTTTGAAATATGCAAAGATATTTAGTGATATTTTAAAGAGTTTATACTTCTATTATATTGTTGTTTTACAGAGATTTAGTACAAAATGGCATTGTGTAATATTATAGGTGATAGAGCCTCTCTCTCCGCTGATAGGTCTGGACAAAAGCAGACAATAACAGTACAAAAAC
>CAYNUT010000132.1:0-3805 GCA_964400595.1 uncultured Neobacillus sp.
CGGAAGGCGCGAAGACTCCTGCGGGAGTACGGGGCAGGGGAGACCCCGCAGGCGCTTTAGCGCCGAGGAGGCTCCCCGGCACGCCCGCGGAAAGCGAAGCGCCTGGAGCGCAAATCAACAGACAAGTTGCATGGGCCATGTATTAATAATATTATAACAAATTAACGCGGTTAATTATTAAAGAAAGTGAATAAAATAAAAGGCTGACGAAGGTTTTTCGACAGCCTAAGCAATCCCTTCGCAGGATTGCTTTTTTCGATTCGAATGTGTCTAACTATTTTTTGAATGAAGGATCAATCGGGAGGTTAATATGAAAAGTAGTGCCCTTACCCTCTTCGCTTTCAATTAAAATGGAGCCTTTATGTTCTTCAATAATACGATAGCTAACCATAAGCCCCAGTCCAGTCCCCATATCTTTAGTGGTATAGAAGGGTTCGCCCAGCCGTTTTATTTTTTCTTTTGCAATACCCATGCCTTCATCCTGAATGGCAATATGTATTTGATTATCCCCGTTATTGTTAATCATTATGGTTATATTTCCGCCATTCGGCATGACCTCGATGGCATTTTTGATGATGTTGATAAATACCTTTTTCAATTGATTGGGCTCACAATAAATCGGCGGAAGCCCCTCATCATAATTTGCAACAAATTGAACATTATAAAGGACGGCTTGGGCATTTAAAAAATCAACGGTTTCCTTCATAATTTGATTAATATCCTTTTTCTGAAATCGGATGGCCTGCGGTTTAGATATGAGCAAGAATTCATTTATAATGGAATCAATTCGTGAAAGCTCGGTTGTAATCACTTGGTAGTACATAGAATGTTCTTCTTTAATACTGCCTTCAAGCAATTGGATAAATCCCTTTAGAGCTGTCATTGGATTGCGGATTTCATGTGCAATCCCTGCTGCCAGTTCCCCGATGACAGATAAGGTATCCGATTTACGCAGCTGCTCCTGCATTTCAATTTTTTCAGTGGAATCGACAATAACGGTAAAATTGAGACCAGACACAATTTCCACCTTCGAATTGACCTCAATATGCCGGGTTTTTCCATCCATGCATTCAAAAGTAATGGTCGATGTATATTTTCCATTATCAATCACCTGCTCGACATGCTTCTTTATTTCCAGCATTTGCTTCTTGTGATTAATAAATGGCTCATATATCAGGCGGCCGATGATCTTTTCTTTAGGAAGACCAAAAAGTTTTTTACCGGCACAATTAATATCCATAATACGATATTGATTGTCCCATAAAATTAGTCCATTGATGGAATCCTCAAAAATGCTCCGGTACTTTTGTTCGCTTTCTTCAAGGTCCCTAAACCTTCTAAGCTTATCAAGTATTTCGAGAGGTAAAGATTCTTCTAGATTATTCGTTTTCTCCACCCTATGCCACCGCCTACAGCAAAAGTCAAGCATAATTCATGTTTTATATTCTACATTATAAGAGAAAACACCTTTTTATATATAAAAAAAAAACAGCACAAAGCAAAAATAGATGCTCTGCGCTGTTCAGGATATTTATAACCACGGATTTTCATGCTTCGCTTTGAGGCGCTGCCATCTTTTTTCGACTTCAGCCTCAAATTCTTCAAGCAATGGTTTGTTTTCTTCTTTTAGCAGATGTTTGGTCTTCCCCATGTATTTAAACCACTCGGAAACAGAAACTCGTTTGTTCTTTTCTTCCGGATTATAATTGATTGTTGTTACTCCTTGTTCTATTTCATAAAGCGGGAAGAAACAAGAATTAACAGCCTCTTCAAGAATTTTTGTTCCATACCGGTCTTCAGATTTCCAGTTTAATGGACAGGTAATTAAGAGCTTTCCATATACAGGGCCGACATTTTGTGCATACCACTGGGCTTTAGCACCTTTTTTCACCAAATCCTGCGGGAATGCTTCAGAGCCGGTAAATACATAAGGAATATTAGTGGCAGCCATGATTTGAACTGTATCCTTATGATGGAACGTTTTACCGCGCTGTGTTTTACCAACACCGGAAGTGCTTGTCATATGGCCAAGCGGTGTGGAATAGGACAGTTGTGAACCAGTATTCATATAGCCTTCATTATCATATTCAAGCATGATTAATTTGTGGCCGCGCAGGGCAGTACCGATGGCAGAGCCCATACCGATATCCATACCTCCGTCACCAGTGATCATAACGAATGTCGCATCATCTGAAACTTGGATCTCACCACGGCGTTTTAATTCCATAAACGCCTCAACAGTACCCGATAATGTTGCTGCACCATTTTGGAATAAATTGTGCAGCATCGTTTGTTTGTGTGAGCTATATGGATAAGCTGTTGTTGTTACATATGCACAGCCAGTCTGGAACAATGTAACAATATCACCTTCGATTCCTTTAAAGAATAATTCAAGGCCCCCGAAAATACCGCAGCCAGGACATGCCCCGTGTCCGGATGCAATCCGTTTTGGCTTCGATGTTAACATTCGAAGCGGCGGGATTTTCACCTTTAATTTATTCGCAGCTTCATCCATCTTCACTTCAATTAAACCTGTTTTATAGGCATCACCGCTTTGCGGGATCATCACAGGCTTTAAGATTTTTTCCGGATTGCCCGGTACATGGCCATAATAATCAAATGGTTTCTCGGCATAGCCTTTTTCCATAGCATCGATTGCTGTATTGAAGAAATGAAGAGCATCGCTTGCATAGAAATCTTTACCGCCAAGACCGAACACACGGCTTAAAACGATTGTTTGGTTGTTTCTATCACTTTGAAGAGCGGACTTCACTTCGTGAGTTAAGTTTGGTCCATGTGCACCGTACGAATCAGCTCTTTCGCCCACTAACAGGGCTTTCACATTTTTAAGAGCTTCCGCAATTTCTTTAGCCGGGAATGGACGAATGATATTCGGGCTGATTACCCCTGCCTTCACCCCCTGTGCACGAAGCTGGTCTACAACATCCTTTGCAGATTCTGCGGCAGAGTTTAATAGGAACAATGCTACATCAGCATCCTCCATTTTATATAAATCGAGAACAGGATACTCCCTGCCGGAAAGTTTCGCATATTCTGCAGCAACTTCTTTAAATACCTCACCGGCAGCATAAATGGCTTCTGATTGCTGGAAGTGGTTATTCATTAGATCCTCGCCATTCATATGGGCGCCGATGGTAACTGGTTTTTTCGGATCTCTTGCAAAATTATATTCTGTTGGGCACTCGCCGACAAATTGCTGGACTACACGACGATCTTTAAAATATTCTACCCTGCGTTTTTGGTGGGAGGTAAAGAATCCATCATAGGCAACAATTACTGGCAGGCGGACTTTGGAGTGCTCGGCAACTTTCAATGCCATAATATTCATATCATAAACAGCCTGTGGTGTTCTTGCCGATAAAATAACCCAGCCCGTATTTAACCCATAATAAAGGTCGGAATGATCACCGCGGATATCTAGCGGACCGCTGACAGCACGAGTTACCAGGTTCATAACCATAGGGAAACGTGTTCCGGCTTGAACCGGCAGCTGCTCAATCATGTATAGGAATCCATTTGCACTTGTGGCATTAAACACACGGGCACCGGTAGCAGCGGCACCATAACAAATACCGGCTGAACCATGTTCCCCATCAGCTGGAATCAGCTTAATATCATGCTCGCCTCGTGTTTTCATTTGATCTAAAAATTGCGCAACCTCTGTTGATGGAGTAATTGGGAAATAGCCCATGATATGATAATTAATCTGGGCAGCCGCCAAGGCAGCCATTTCATTTCCAGATTCAAAAGTAGAAGCCTGTTCTGCAGTACTTTGGGCGGATAA
>CAYNUT010000132.1:3815-9558 GCA_964400595.1 uncultured Neobacillus sp.
AACATTGCCATTAGATACTACCTCCTGTTACATAAGGAAAGTTTTGCTTAACACGGTTTGCTTCAGCATAGCCGATCATTTCACGAAGATCGCTGAGCGCATCCGTTGGACAGGCTTCCACACATTTTAAGCAGCCCTTACAATATTGATAATCAATACCTTTAAGGAACATTTGCTTGCGGCCCCGCTTATCTTCACCCTCTTCCCAGACAAAGCAATAGTCAGGGCAAACGTTATCGCAGGCGGCACAATCGATACATTTCTCACGGTCATACTTTGGCATAAAGCCCTGTCTTGAACCGCTTAAATCTTTTAGAATACTATTGGCTTGGGCGGAAATCACGCCGCCAAGCTCCTGAGTCATATAGCCAAGCATTGGAAGCGCACGGGTAAAGGCTTTTCCTTCTGCTCCTTCCGGCACTTCATATGTTTTAAATTGGACTTCATTATATCCGCGGTCAAATGTACGGATATTTGGTTCTACAAGATGTGGATATTTCTTTTCAAATGTTTTGCGGATAACGTCTCTCATTGAATCCGGATTCAAGAAATCACAGATTCGATACAAAGCACCTAGCATAGCTGTATTAACCTTTGTTTTCTCTTCAACTGCGATCGTCATGGCGTCGACAATCGCAAGAGTGCCATACTCAAGCTGCAAATCTTTTTTAACATCATCAAATTCTCTTGCAGTATTAACCAGGACAATACCTTCTGCATCCAGTCCGCTGACAACATTTACTGTTTTATATAATGCTTCATGGAAAACACCAACGACATGCGGTTGTTCAATCGGGCTGTGGTCACGAATTTCGACATCCGGATCACAAAAACGAATAAAGCTTTTTACAGGAGAACCTTTCTTTTCTGAACCATAAGAAGAAAAGTTTGACCCCTTTAATCCAAGGCTTAAAACGCCTGCTTCCGCCAGCATTTTTCCAGCCAAATTTGCCCCTAATCCTCCAATTGACTCTAAGCGGATTTCAAAAAATCCCAGCTCATTTTTCTTCGGTAAAATAGACATACTAACCCTCCCCAATTTCGGTCAAAAAACCTACACAAAAAAGACATAAATATTTAACTTTCTTCAATGTAATTGTAGGACAATTTAAAACCTATTGCTGTGACAAAAATCAAACATTTACAGAAAAACTTTATAACACATTATTCCATCTTCATATAAACCGTTAATAAATCTAAGTTTTTCACGCAAAAACAATTATATAACAGAATAAATACTGTAATATAACAGATTGAGCGATCCTAAAAAAAAGAAAGGATGACTCCATGTATATAGGACGCAGCCATGATTTAACGGTTTGTTCACTGTCTTTTCCGGCAAAAATAAGATATAATTTTACTTTTAAAAAATAAAAGGAGTTTAGCCTATTTATGAATATCATTTGTTCTACCTTGAATGCAAAGTATATCCATACAAACCTGGCGATTCGTTATTTAAAAGCCTTTGCAGCTCCTGAATTTGACATCATGATCAAGGAATACACCATCAAAGATCCCCTACTCAACATTGTCTCAGACCTTTATCTGCAAAAACCTGATGTAATCGGCTTTAGCTGTTACATTTGGAATATCGAAGAAACGCTTAAAGTTATCAAAATGCTGAAAAAAATTGACCCATCCATCTGTATTGTTTTAGGCGGGCCGGAAGTGACTTACGATACGATGGAATGGATGGAAAAGTGTCCGGATATTGACTTTATCGTCATTGGTGAAGGGGAACAAACTTTTAAACAATTACTAAAGGAATTAGAGAGGGATAGAAATTTTGGGAACGTCCATGGAATTGCCTATCGCAATAATGACCAAATCGTTTACACACCCCAGATAAACAAGCTGGATTTGAAAGAGCTCCCTACCCCCTACCTCTTCCCGGAAGATGCTCCTCATTTAGGAAAACGAATTACCTATATTGAAACAAGCCGCGGCTGTCCGTTTAGCTGCCAATTCTGCCTTTCATCCATTGAGGTGGGCGTCCGCTACTTTGAAAGGGAAAAAATCAAAGAAGATATTCGGCACCTAATGGCAAACGGAGCAAAAACAATTAAGTTTGTTGACCGTACCTTTAATATTAGCAGAAGCTACGCCCTGGACATGTTTCGTTTTTTGATTGACGAACATCAACCCGGCACAGTTTTTCAATTTGAGATTACCGCTGATATTATGCGGCCAGAAGTCATTGAATTTTTAAATCAGGAGGCCCCAAAAGGACTCTTCCGTTTTGAAATTGGTGTCCAATCCACCAATGACTATACAAATGAGCTGGTAATGAGGAAACAGAATTTTTCAAAGCTGACAAAAACAGTTACAATGGTGAAAAATGGAGGAAAAATTGACCAGCACCTTGATTTAATTGCAGGTCTGCCTGAAGAGGATTACACATCATTCCGCAAAACCTTTAACGATGTATTTGAAATGAGGCCGGAGGAATTGCAATTAGGCTTTTTGAAAATGCTTCGCGGAACAGGAGTAAGGCTTCGTGCAGAGGAGCATCAATATGTATACATGGACCATTCGCCCTACGAGATCTTAAGCAATAATGTTCTCTCTTTTGAGGATATTGTGAGAATTAAGCAAGTGGAGGATGTATTGGAGAAATATTGGAATGACCATCGGATGGACCACACAGTGGAATTCCTTGTTTCAAAAGTGTTTCCTGCCCCATTTGACTTTTTTCAGCAATTTGGTTCTTACTGGGACAAACAGGGCTGGTCGCGAATTGGCCATCAGCTGGAGGATCTTTTCCGCAGGCTGTACAGCTTTCTTGAAGAAAAAACGGTGGAAAATCTGGATGTCATTATCGGACTTATGAAATACGATTACTTAAAAAATCATAAATATAAGCCTAGAAAGCCATGGTGGGAAGCAGACTATGATAAGAAGGCCAGAAATCAATTCTACAAACTATTTGCAGAGAACCCGCATGTTTTAGGAGAAGAATTTAGCAGCCTTGGACTTGATGAAAAAGAGCTATTTAAACATACAATGCTTGAAGAACTTTCCTTTGATTTAGAAAAATATTTATCGACTGGAGTAATTGAAAAACACCCCTCCTGTCTATTGGCATATTTTGCCCCCGCCGAAAATCAAACACTACTATTTACCTTAAGGAAGTAAAGTAAATAAGCCGGACATAACCGGCTTATTTTTATTTTCTTTCTTTATTTTTCTTGTTCTTCATTTCATATAGCTTAACCCCATTTACATCGCCCATTTCAACACTAAACTTTTCAGCAGGTATACGCGGCGGGATTTTACGGCGGCTCATCCTTCACTTCTGCCCTTTTTTCCTAGTTTGGAATTGCGATTTTGAAACCTGATTGCATTGTTATTATCAGTAAATTCTGCGGAAAATTCACTTTCCTGAACGTTTTTATGAGGTGTTCTTGTATATTTTGAAACTGCATCAAATTCCGCTTTCCTTTTTGCCATTAAGCCATACCTCCTAAGTCATTAATCCTGCTTCCATAGTTTTTGCAAAATACACGATAACATTCGTTTCCTAATTTTTCTTAAATAAATTTATCCTGGCGGTAAAAAATAAGAAAAAACAGGAGTGATTGAAGATGAATGGTAAAAAGAACCAGACACTCAAGCAAATTGGCATTCATGAAACAATGCCGCATCAGGCAAACGCCCCAAGTTTTGAAGGTACCGGAATAAAAATGGAGCCGCCCTTTGTTAACGAGCATGGAGTTGTCATTGGAGATAGTTTATATGCTTCAAAGAACTCCCCGCTAGAAAACTGGTCAACAGATACCGACCCTGCCATTATGTCAGGGGATGAGTGGGTGCATCCGACAAATGACATCGGCTGGAACACAACGGAAAATCGCGAATTATTGGAAAGTAAGCGGAAACCGAATGCCTATCCATTTATGCATCCGCAGAAGGATGTTGGTAAGGGGAGTGATTGAATCCAGTACGGCAAAACATTACCACTTATGAAATTAAAGCAGCAAATGAATAATATCTTTACAGGGATGAAATTCCCTGCAGATAAAAGGAGTTGAGCGTAATGGCAAGCAGGAATAAATTGTTAGTACCTGGTGTTGAGCAGTTTATGGATCAGGTAAAGTACGAAATTGCTCAGGAATTTGGTGTTCAATTAGGTTCTGATACAGTTTCTAGAGCAAACGGGTCTGTTGGCGGCGAAATTACCAAGAGACTTGTCCAACAAGCCCAAGCACAAATGTCCGGAAATACCAAACAATAGAATACTACATGGAAAAAAGTCCGGGGGTTTCCCCTCGGACTTTTACTTGTTTTTATGGCCATTATTTTCATTTTGTTTTATTTTATTGTTTTGTTGAATGTTTTTTTCTTTTTGATTAGTTTGTTTTTTTGATTGTCCTTCGTTTTGCTGAATTTTTTCTTCTTCCATCTTTTTTAATTGACCAGGCGGAATCGGGTTCCCGTTCGGTTGAGCTAGTTTATTATTCTTCTCTGTAATATTTTCGTTAGAATTTGCATCATTATTGTTTACATTTTCCGCTTCCTTTTTAGCTTGGCCTGGCGGGACTATTATATCTTGATTTGATGGTTTGTTCTCTTGACCAGTATCTTGTTTTTCTTGTTTTTCTTGTTTTTCTTGTTTTTCTTGTTTTTCTTGTTTTTCTTCTTTTTCTTGTTTTTTATCTACTTTTTGTTTATCTTTTTCACTGCTGGAAGCCTGATATTTTCCCGCAGTGACTCCAAGTTCATGGGCCCTTTTTAATTCTTTCTCTGTGCCATTCAAGACAGTCAGCTTCAATTGCTGATTATTTACAGCTGCCTTGATTTCCTTCAAGTTTTCAGCTAGCTTTTCCTCTGCATCTCTTTCTTGTTCATCAGTCCGAACAGTCGAAATGATGAGATTCTTATTATCTTTTAAGAAACCTTCACTTTTCATTTCTTTTATAATAGCTTTAGTTAATTTGGATACATCTTTCTTTTTCCAATCACGCAAATAAGAAATAACCCTTTTTCCTTCTTTATTGAAACCGGTTAATTCCACAACCTGCATTTTTTTATTTACTCCAAGCTCAATACTTGGGTTCACATCAATCGACATATAGGCATAGGCTTTATTATTTTGATACATAGGGATTAACGATCCAGCAAAGATAACCGATGCGGCCATAACAGCCCAAACTGCTTTGGCATAAAACTTATTCATTAAAAAATGAGATGGCTCTGAATTTCTGTTTCCATCAATCGGAAAAAAATGGATTTCTTCTCCGATGACATACGGATGATCCTGCCTTCTTGCTCGTAAAAACTCACCTTCAGGGGTTAAAAGTGTCAGAAACACATCATCCATTTCCATTATTATTCCTTTTTTCATTCTTCCAGCACCCCCTTTATATAATCCTTCATGTAAACATAATCACTCAATAAAATAAGTGCAATCGCAATAATATACTTTCTGTTTCTTTCAATCGTCTTTCGGCTGACATCCACCATTGCTTCTAATTGTTTGATCGGAAGCCGCTTTTTTTCCAGGAGCAAAGTTTTCAGTTCCTGATTGTCAACTAGCATTTTTGCAGTCTTGATGGCACTCTTCCTGGAATCAGAATGTTTGGGAGAGTTCACAACTAAGTCATTGAAAGTTAAATCAAATGTTGCAAGTAAAGTATGAAAATGAATAATTTCTTCTTTCCGATGCTGTTCATCATTCTTTTTTTGATAATCATCAATTGAAAGTTCATTAACAAGAAATATTCCAGACGTTTCTTCTTAATTA
>CAYNUT010000133.1:0-9537 GCA_964400595.1 uncultured Neobacillus sp.
AATTACAGTCCACATAACCGCTTCATGAGGACTGAAAACACGTTTATTCAGAATAACAGTCCTCATCACCACCGCGTGAGGTCTGAAATAGCCCATCATACCGAATTTTAGGTGCTAGATTTATTCTGGCTTATTTCACCGCAGCCTGCAGTTTGCTCATATACTGTAAGGCCTTGCCTGTGCCGATGGCAACAGACTCTAGCGGATTTGGCGCCAATTGAACGGGAACAAAGATTTCTTTACTGAGCCATTTCTCCAGCCCGTTTAATAAGGCTCCGCCTCCCGTCAGGATGACACCGCGGTCGACTATATCTCCGCTAAGCTCTGCCGGACAATCTTCAAGCGTAGCCCGGACTGCTTCTAAAATATGCAAGAGTGATTCTTTTATCGCATTGCGAATTTCATAGGATGATAGCCTTATTGTTTTAGGAAGGCCTGTTACAAGGTCACGGCCGCGGATTTCCATGAATTTTTCCTCATGATCAATGAGAGCATAGCCAATTTCCATTTTAATATTTTCTGCTGTTCTTTCCCCAATCAGCAAATTATATTCTTTCCGTACATACTGGATAATATCCTCATCCAAACGGTCGCCCCCGACTTTTATTGAATGACAGGCAACAACGCCGCCAAAGGAAATAATCGCGACCTCGGTATTACCTCCCCCAATATCGACCACCACATTTGCCACGGGTTCATCCACGGGCAGTCCTGCACCGATTGCCGCAGCAACTGGTTCTTCGATTAAAGTTATTTTTTTGGCACCGGCATTTTTCACTGCATCCTCGATGGCTCTTCTTTCCACACTCGTTGAGCCGGAAGGGATAGAGACAACTACATTTGGTTTACGGATCGCAAAACCGATTTTTTTAGAAGCTATCTTTAAAATTGTTTTTAGCATATTGGTCGTTATATCAAAATCAGCTATGACTCCACCTTTTAAAGGCCGGATGGCGACAATATTTTCAGGGGTTTTCCCAATCATTTCTTTTGCCTCCGTACCCACGGACACTACATTTTTCGTCAGTTTATCGATGGCTACAACCGAAGGTTCATTTAGTGCAATGCCCTTATTTTTACTATAAACCAATATATTAGCTGTTCCTAAATCGATTCCAATATCAAAAGTTGATAACATAATCATCACCTGATTTCATAAATTTTAAAAATGCATTCATACGAAATTTGAGTTATTTCTACAAAATATGCTACGTCTAAGCCTACCATGAAATTGTGGGTAGAAAGCGCTTTGTAAACGAACCGTTATGTTTTTGTAAATTTAGATGAAATAACTCACTGAATTGGAATAGTTTTGGTTATAATAAATTCATTGCTCTCACACGCATAGAAAGAAATTTTTTTGTATATACTTATTTGATGTTCAACTGCTTTTTAAAATTGTGTTACGATAAACGGAGTGGAAGTGGAAAAACGATGCCCTTTCACGTTAAAATGAAATAAGGCAGTGTGAAAACATTGAATACAAATCAAAAACTATTGGTCATCATTGGGCCGACCGCAGTTGGAAAAACAAAGTTAAGTATCGAAATGGCCAAGCAGTTTAATGGGGAGATTATCAGCGGGGATTCAATGCAAGTCTACCGCGGCATGGATATTGGGACGGCCAAAATCAGGAATGATGAGAAGGAAGGCATTCCCCACCATTTAATTGATATTAAGGAGCCTTATGACAATTTTTCAGTTGCAGAATTTCAACTTCTTGTCCGTTCAAAAATTAAGGAGATTGCGGAAAGAGGGAAGCTGCCGATTATCGTTGGAGGCACTGGGCTTTATATTCAGTCCGTTATTTATGATTATCAATTTTCCGATGTGCCTGGTGATGAAAAAATCCGCACCCGGCTTGAGGAAAGAGCAAAGAAAATCGGCAAGGAGGCGCTGTACAGAGAATTACTAGAGGTTGACCCTGAGAGCGGGTCTGACATCCATCCGAATAATGTAAGAAGAGTAATTCGTGCTCTTGAGGTTTTTCATCTGACTGGCAAAACGATGAGCGAGTTTCAAAGTAAACAGGTGCCTGATCTTTTGTATAATACAGCACTTGTCGGCTTAACAATGGACAGGGAGAAGCTGTATGACCGGATTAATCTTAGAGTGGATATGATGGTGAAGGAAGGTCTGTTGAAGGAAGTAAAGGGCTTATATCAGCAGGGGCTGCGTGACTGCCAATCGATTCAAGCCATCGGCTATAAAGAGATTTATGAATATCTTGATGGAAAAATCTCTCTTGAAGAAGCGATTGAAAATTTAAAACAAAATTCCCGGCGTTATGCTAAAAAGCAATTTACTTGGTTTCGGAACAAAATGGATGTACAATGGTTTGATATGACAGATGAGAAGAATTTCTCAAAAAAAATAGCTGAAATTTCACATTATGTTGAAGGAAAGCTACAAGGAAAATCGAATACATATTAGTAGAGATAAAAGAGGAGGATATACAAAATGAAAACAATGATCAATATTCAGGACCAATTTTTAAACCAGTGCCGCAAGGACAATACAAATGTTACGGTATTCCTATTGAACGGATTTCAATTACGAGGCTGCATAAAGGGCTTCGATAATTTTACAGTTCTTTTTGAATCAGAAGGAAAACAGCAATTAGTGTATAAGCACGCCATTTCTACTTTTGCCCCTCATAGAAATGTTCAGCTTGAATTGGATAATCAATAAGTCTAACAAAAAACCGGGCCCATCCATCATGGGCCCTTTTTTATGTTTCAAAAAATCCCCCAAACTGAAAAGCAGCCACAGATAATAAAATTCCTTTTAATGAAAATCATCCCTTTTGAATACACATAGTATGAAAGACTATGCTTTCCTGCGAACCTTGAATTTGTTCGGGAAATTAGAGGAAAATCTTAAAAACTAAATGAATTTTCCCGCGAATATTGGCAGCAGATTGAGAGGTGAAGGCTTTGGATCGACCGATTCGCATGAAAAGCAACGGGCAAATTACAGTTTCACTCAATGCACAAAAAAGGAAAACAATCATGAAGGAATTACCAGATTTTCAAGCTGCTCCAAAGGTTATTCCGCCTGAGCATTCGGCATTGAAGGAAATCGAAGAGGAGCTTGGGACATTAGTTGGAATGGAAGAAATGAAACGAATGATAAAAGAAATTTACGCCTGGATTTATGTCAATAAAAAGCGTGAGGAAATGGGCTTAAAGGCAAGAAAACAGGCCCTCCACATGATGTTCAAGGGAAATCCCGGAACAGGAAAAACAACGGTCGCCCGGCTAATCGGAAAACTTTTTCAAAAAATGAATGTTCTTTCAAAGGGACATCTCATAGAGGCAGAGAGAGCGGACCTTGTCGGGGAATATATCGGCCATACGGCGCAAAAAACAAGGGATCTGATTAAAAAAGCGCAAGGCGGGATTCTCTTTATTGATGAGGCCTATTCCCTCGGCCGCGGCGGGGAAAAGGACTTTGGCAAGGAAGCCATTGATACGCTCGTCAAGCATATGGAAGATAAGCAGCATGAGTTCATTCTCATATTGGCTGGATATTCCCGCGAAATGGATTATTTTTTAACACTAAATCCGGGCCTTCATTCCCGCTTTCCGTTGGTCATAGATTTTCCGGATTATAATATCGAACAGCTGATGGAAATTGCCGGGCGGATGATAGCGGAACGAGAGTACATGTTCAGTCACGAGGCAGAAAAAAAGTTAAAGGACCATCTTATTTGGGTGAAAGCTGTACTTAGTCCAAATAGTTTCTCAAATGGAAGGTATGTAAGGAATATCATTGAAAAATCAATTCGGGCCCAAGCAATGCGGCTATTATTGCTGAACAGCTATGACCGGCACGAACTTATGACATTGAGGAGCAAGGATTTGGTGTTTGAGGAAGATTCATAATGGCACCATAAAAAAAACGACGGATTATTTTCCGTCGTTTTAATTTGATGTGATTCTCTTGATCGGCAGCTTCCAATCATAGGTGTAAGAAAAAACTCTTAATACAGTAATGAGGCCAAATAAAAGATATAGCTCTAAAGAACCTGAAGTCATTTTCAGACCGATCATCAGCCCTGCTAGAATTGCCCAGACTGCATATATTTCCGAATGCAGGACAAGCGGTTTTCTGCCGGCCAATAAATCGCGGATAACTCCGCCGCCGATTCCTGTCATAACGGCCGCAACAATCACTGCGCTAAGCGGATGGTTCATGTTCGCCGCATAGATCGCCCCTTGAATCGCAAATGCAGACAAGCCAATGGCGTCGAAGAGATTGCCCCATTTTTGCCAATGCTTCAATAGGTTGGCTGGAAATAAAAAGACCGCCGTAATGGCCAATAAGGCGATTTGAAAAAATAATCCCTGCTCCCATAAAGCAGAAACCGGCACACCGATTAAAAGGTTGCGAATTGCCCCGCCTCCAAAGGCTGTGACGATTCCCAGTATGTATACTCCTAAAATATCATATTCCTCTTCCATGGCAACAATCGCGCCGCTGACAGCAAAAGCAATCGTGCCGATCATACTCAGTACTTCCCAAGTCATTTCAATCCAATTTCTCCCTTTTAAAAAACTGTGACAACTCTGTTTACAATCAATAAAAATTTTATCATGAGATATGGAAATTACAACAGAAAATTAGAGTATCGCACAGTTTTTTGTTATGATGGGTATTAGAGTTTTCGAAGGGAAGGATGTCTTTTGGAACAAAAGGATACAAAAGAAACGGCCATTCTTGTCGGCTGCCAAACGAATGATGATGATGACCTGCGTTTTCACTACTCAATGGAGGAATTAGGCTCATTAGCCGAAACCGCCCAAGGGGAAGTATTAATAACAGTCACCCAAAAAAGAGACCGGCTCCATCCTGCAACATACATAGGAAAAGGAAAAGTGGAAGAACTGAAGGCGTTGGTTGAGGAACTCGAAGCGGACCTGGTCATTTTTAATGATGAGCTCTCGCCAAGTCAAAAGCGGAATCTTGCTTCAGAACTTGATGCCAGAATCATTGACAGGACCCAGCTGATTTTAGATATTTTTGCCCAAAGAGCCCGCTCAAAGGAAGGTAAGCTGCAAGTGGAACTAGCCCAGCTCCAATACATCCTGCCCCGGCTAGCCGGACAAGGAACAGCACTTTCAAGACTTGGAGCAGGGATTGGAACAAGAGGTCCCGGCGAAACAAAGCTTGAAACAGACCGCCGTCATATCCGCCGCAGGATTGACGATATTAAAGAGCAGCTGTCAGTCATTGTCCATCACCGTGACCGCTATCGGGAAAGACGAAAGAAAAATAAAGCTTTTCAAATTGCGATTGTCGGTTACACGAATGCTGGTAAATCCACGCTGTTCAACCGTTTATCGGAAGCGGAATCGTACGAAGAAAACCAACTGTTTGCAACCCTTGATCCGATGACTAGGAAATTAATTTTACCAAGCGGGTTTTTATCTTTAATTACCGATACCGTTGGCTTTATTCAGGATCTTCCAACATCACTGATCGCAGCTTTCCGCTCGACCCTAGAAGAGGTAAAGGAAGCTGACTTGCTACTTCATGTGGTGGATATGTCGAATCCGGATTATTACCATCATGAAAAGACAGTCCAAAAGCTGCTGGACGATTTGGAGGTAAAAGATATTCCGCAAATCACAGTCTACAACAAAAGGGATATAAAGCATCCTGACTTTGTCCCAACAGCCCCGACATCAACAGTTTTTATCAGTGCCTTCGAGCCTGAAGACCGTCAAATCTTAAAAGGAAAAATCGAGTCACTGCTGATCGGAATGATGGATCCATACGAAGTACAGGTTCCTTCCTCGGAAGGAAAGCTGCTCTCTCAGTTAAAAAACGAGACGATTTTACGGGAGCTGTCCTTTGAAGAGGAAACAGAGCTTTACCGCTGCAAGGGTTATTCGTTAAAGGACCATCAAATTACAGGACATTTGCAGAAATATAAAGGAGAATAGGAGAACAATAGCATGTTTCAACAATTGAAAAATGGGGAAAAACTTCAGCCGATCGTTAGGGAAGTAGAGCGGCAAATTGCTGACGTACATAAAAAAATAGAAGAAAGGGCCGAATCTAATCAATTCCGTGTCCTTCGCAGTTTTCAAAAGCATCGGGTAAGTGATTCGCATTTTATGCCTTCAACCGGCTACGGCTATGATGATATTGGGAGGGATACGCTTGAGTCGGTCTATGCCGATGTTTTTGGCGGTGAAGCAGGACTTGTCCGCCCGCAAATCATTTCAGGCACCCACGCCATTTCCATAGCATTGTACGGTGTCCTGCGCCCTGGTGACGAACTTCTTTATATTACAGGTAATCCATATGACACCTTGGAAGAGATTGTCGGGATTCGCGGGAAGGGTACCGGCTCCCTAAAAGACTACGGGATTAGCTATGATCGAGTGGATTTAACCAAGGAAGGCGGAATTGACTGGGATGCAGTATCTGCGAAAATCAAAGCCAATACAAAAATGATTGGAATCCAGCGATCCAAGGGATATGCCAATAGACCCTCCTTTTCGATTGCAGAAATCGAAGAAATGATTAAGTTTGTTAAAGAAATCAAATCGGATGTCGTGGTGTTTGTCGATAACTGTTACGGAGAATTTACCGAGGAATTCGAGCCATGCCATGTTGGTGCTGACTTAATGGCAGGTTCACTGATTAAAAACCCAGGCGGCGGCATTGTGAAAACCGGCGGTTACATTGTCGGTAAGAAACAATGGGTGGAAGCGTGCTCCTACCGTTTGACCTTTCCTGGTGTAGGCGCTGAAGCAGGTGCCTCCCTCTATAGTTTACAGGAAATGTACCAAGGTTTCTTTCTTGCTCCGCATGTCGTGGGTGAAGCATTAAAGGGCGCTGTTTTTACAGCGGCCATGCTCGAGAAATTAGGGATGAATTCATCGCCCAGCTGGAATGCAAAACGGACCGATTTAATTCAAGCTGTACAATTTGATGACCGCGATAAAATGGTAGCTTTCTGTCAGGCCATTCAATTTGCATCACCAATCAACTCTTATGTGACTCCGCATCCAGCTTATATGCCGGGCTATGAAGATGATGTGATTATGGCTGCGGGTACCTTTATTCAAGGTGCCAGCATTGAACTAACTGCAGATGGTCCCCTTAGACCGCCATTTGTTGCATATGTCCAAGGCGGCTTAACCTATGCACATGTGAAAATAGCCGTATGTCTCGCCATCGGCCACCTGGTGGAAAAGGAATTAATTAAGATAAATTAGGAAAATATATGCCAAAAGATAGCTTTAGACAAGCTATCTTTTTTTATTTAAAAAACCATGTTAGATTTTCTAACATAAGATTGACATCTTTTCTGACATGAAATAAAATAACAATATGAAATTCAAAAAAGGGGGAGAAATTTGGTGAGTGGAAAGGAAATTCGCCGGTCCATGCCACTGTTTCCCATCGGAACTGTTATGCAGCTGACAGAACTATCTGCCAGGCAAATCCGCTACTACGAAGAACACCAATTGATTTCTCCGGCAAGAACCGATGGAAACAGACGTCTATACAGCCTGAATGATATTGATAGGCTGTTAGAAATTAAAGATCTAATTGATCAAGGTATTAATATGGCAGGTATCAAGCAATTATTATTGGTCAAAGAAGAGCATTCAAAAAGTCTTGAGCAGCAAACGGAAAAGGCGAAGCGCGAGTTAACTGATGATCAGCTTCGAAAGCTTTTACGCAATGAATTGATGCATTCAGGCAGATTGAATCGATCTTCATTGCGGCAGGGTGATTTATCCCGCTTCTTTCATTAATTAAAATCATTGGGGGTTTTGAAAATGGCAAAATATTCAAAAGAAGATATTAAACGTCTTGCAAATGAGGAGAACGTGAAGTTTATCCGTCTGCAATTTACGGATATTCTTGGCACCATTAAAAATGTGGAAATTCCAAGCAGCCAATTAGAAAAAGCACTTGATAACAAAATGATGTTTGACGGCTCATCCATTGAAGGTTTTGTACGGATTGAAGAGTCTGACATGTACTTGTATCCGGATTTGGATACATGGGTAGTTTTCCCGTGGACTGCCGAAAAAGGAAAAGTGGCCCGTTTAATCTGTGATATTTATAATCCAGATGGAACTCCATTTAGCGGTGACCCTCGTAACAACTTAAGAAGTGTTTTAAAGGAAATGGAAGACCTTGGCTTCACCAACTTTAATCTGGGACCGGAGCCGGAATTTTTCCTCTTTAAATTAGATCAAAAAGGTGAACCAACATTAGAATTGAATGACCAAGGCGGATACTTTGACTTAGCACCGACAGACCTTGGGGAAAACTGCCGCCGTGATATCGTTTTAGAGCTGGAAGAAATGGGCTTTGAGATTGAAGCTTCCCACCATGAGGTAGCTCCGGGCCAGCATGAAATTGATTTCAAATACGCAGATGCCTTAACAGCCTGTGACCAAATTCAAACATTTAAGCTTGTTGTAAAAACAATTGCCCGTAAGCATGGTCTGCACGCAACGTTCATGCCAAAACCATTATTCGGGGTAAACGGTTCCGGAATGCACTGCAACCTTTCATTATTTAAAGATGGTCAAAATGCATTCTTCGAACCAACCGGCGACTTGCAATTAAGCGATACAGCCCGTCATTTTATTGCAGGTGTTCTCAAACATGCACCAAACTTTACAGCGGTAACCAACCCAACAGTAAACTCATACAAACGTTTGGTTCCTGGCTATGAAGCTCCGTGCTATGTTGCCTGGTCCGCAAGAAACCGCTCGCCGCTAATCCGTATTCCTGCTTCCCGCGGATTAAGCACACGGGTTGAAGTCCGCAGCGTTGACCCGGCAGCAAATCCTTACCTTGCTATGGCTGTCCTTTTAAAAGCCGGCCTTGACGGGATCAAAAACAAATTAACACCTCCAGCACCAGTGGACCGCAACATTTATGTAATGAGTAAAGAAGAAAGAATTGAAGAGGGGATCATTGATCTTCCGGCAACACTTGCCCAAGCATTAGAGCAATTAAAATCTGATGAAGTCATCACGGCAGGTCTTGGCGAACATATTCTTGAACACTTTATCGAAGCAAAAGAAATTGAGTGGGACATGTTCCGTACTGTTGTCCACCAATGGGAACGCGACCAATATATGAGCATGTATTAAGATAGGGAAGCCTTGGCGCTGTATGGCGCCGGGGCTTTTTTTGACACCATCCTCGAGACGAAGAGGATGGTCCTTCTATATATAGGATTATTATTTTAAAATGATTGTTAATTACATGATTTGTATATTGAAACAATAAATGTGAATATAATTTAGAAGTAATATTAATACTATCCTAAGAATAGCTTAGGAGGTTTTTTTGTGGCAAACATTAACAATATTCCATTGGTATCATCCGAGATAGCAGGGCTTTGGTACTCCTATATGGGTGATTCTATGGCAGTATGTATGCTTCGTTACTTCCAAAATAGAACAGATGACAACCAAGTTTTACCTATGATTCAACATTCCTTAAACTTATCAGAACAACACATTGAGTTCTTAACAAAAATAATGA
>CAYNUT010000134.1:0-9452 GCA_964400595.1 uncultured Neobacillus sp.
TTTGTTTGTTTAGTTTTCAAAGATCAATTTTCTCTATCGCTCAAAAGCGACTTTTATAATATACCATTTCAAGCTGTTGATGTCAACAACTTTTTCTCTAACCATGCGCCGTATCAGCGGCGACTTTTAATATATTACAGCATCATTAACGGATGGTCAATAGTTTTTTAATATTTTTTTTAAGGCTCTGTTAAAGCTCATTTTTGTTTTTGCTTTCTTTGTTAATTGGAACGGATACAACGAGACTCCTGCGGGAAAAACGGTTCAAGGGAGACCCCACAGGCGCGTCATGCGCCGAGGAGTTCCCTGACCGCCCGCGGAAAGCAGCCCTTTGGCTCCAATCAACAGGCAAGATTAACATAGCCTTTTAAAAAGAAAAACCGCTGCAATCAGCGGCTTAACGTTCTAGATGATCCATTGTTGGATGGCAACTAATGCAAGAAGTCCCGGAATTCCAAGAAATCCTGAAACAGCCGATGTCGCCACATTAATAGGCACATGGAGCCCATAGCGGTTGCCTGCTGCATTTAGGAAAAATAAAAACAGGGCTCCTATTAATAACTTGATTGCTGCTTGGCCAACAAACCTGGCTGGTTTAAAGGGAGCTCCAGAGAATAACAATAAAACGATAAGTCCTCCAAGAATGGAAATGACGATAATTGGTTCCAAAAAAGCTATCCCCCTCCATTTATCCTTTCCTTACAACATATGTACAAGTTGTTAAGGTTAGACCAATGAAACAAATAGCTTCCCGCTATCTTTTTAAGGTAACATTCCTTTGTTTGACTTCTCCTAAAAAGAAGACATACTTTGCTTCTGCAATTTTTGTTTGGCAGATGACTTCTTCGGAAGGGTCAAAGCTTTTTTCCAACAGAAGTTTTTCCTGCTGCCAATTGTCTTTATATCTGGTTAACTGTGACAAAAGCTTATCATCATACTCTTGACGCAGCCAGCCTTTTCGCCGAAAAAACATATTTATATTTCCTCCGAAAAATTAAAGTTCTCTTCGGCCTTCCAGTGCTTTAGATAGGGTAACCTCGTCTGCATATTCAAGATCCCCGCCGACTGGCAGACCATGGGCAATTCTTGTTGTTTTAATTCCTGATGGTTTTAGCAGCCTGGAAATGTACATGGCTGTGGCTTCCCCTTCAATATTAGGGTTCGTTGCCAAAATGACTTCCTGGACTGTTTCATCCTGCAGGCGTTTTAACAAATTAGGAATATTAATATCTTCCGGGCCGATGCCGTCCATTGGTGAAATAGCTCCGTGGAGAACATGGTACAGACCATTAAATTCCTTCATTTTTTCCATTGCAATGACATCCTTCGGGTCCTGCACTACACAGATAATACTCTTATCCCGGCGCAGATCTTCACAAATATAGCAGGGATCTTGATCGGTAATATGGCCGCAAACGGAACAATAGGTAAGATTACGTTTAGCATTTACCAATGCTTTTGCAAAATCAAGCACGGTATCTTCCTTCATACTTAAGACATGGAACGCCAGACGTGAAGCCGTTTTAGGGCCGATGCCGGGCAATTTCATAAAACTGTCAATCAGCTTGGAAATCGGTTCAGGATAATGCATATTTTTTTCCTTTCTTAAAAAAAGCCAAAGTGCGAAGACTATTGTCTAAAAGCACTTTGGCTATTATATTTTACTTAAAAAGGCAGGTTTAATCCTTTTGTGAATTGGCCCATTGTATTGTTTGTCATTTCATCAGCCTTTTTCATTGCGTCATTGACAGCAGCAAGGACAAGGTCCTGAAGCATTTCGACATCATCTGGATCTACAGCCTCAGGCTTAATTTGGACATCCACAACTTCTTTATGACCAGTTACGACAACAGTCACCATACCGCCGCCTGCTGTACCTTCAATTTTTTGCTGGCCTAATTCCTCTTGGGCCTCCTGCATTTTCTTTTGCATCTTTTGCATTTGCTTCATCATATTATTCATATTTCCCATTCCGCCACGCATCATTAATTCATGACCTCCATTAAAAAATTAAATTTCGTTTCTTTCGTTATTCTATAACCTCAACAAATTCCGCACCAAATAATTTTTTGGCTTCCGCTATATGCGGTTCCTCCTCTTGCATCATCTCGCTGCTATCTCCCTGGCCGCTGTGATGGCTGCTAAGGAAGTTTTCCCGGATGGGTAACCATTGGTCTTCCGGTACACCCAAGATAGTAAACCGGCTGCCAATTAACTTAAATAATGCAGCACTCACCGCTTCAAGGAAATCCTGCCGATTCATCGCCATTTGACAAATCATTTCATGCTTGAATTTTATAATGATCGCAGTATTTGAAGCCGCAATCGGCTCCGCATCATTTAATAAAGCCGCCTGCGATTTCAAAAGGCTTGCGCGCATCTCGGCCCACTTCGATTTGATGAGATTCAAATCATCCTTTGTGGCGTGAGTTAAGACTTCATTTATTTTTCCAACCGCCGGCTGAAATGCTTTTCTTGAAGACTTTGCTGCCGGTTTTTGCGGTTGTGGTGCCGCCTCTTGAGCTGTTACAGCCACGCCGTTTTCCTTTAGATACTTTAATTCATTTTCAAGCTGATCAATTCTGGCTATCAATTGGTCAATATCGCCAAAACGTGCCTGCTCTGTATGTTTCACCTCGAGCTGACAAAGCTTCACAATGGCAACCTCAAGGAAAATTCGCGGATGGTTCGTCCAGCGCATTTCCTGCTGGGTTTTATTTAAGAGATCAATCAGCAGATAAATTTCTTCATTGGAAATGGCATCTGCCATCAACCGAAATTCATCGTCAAGCATCACTCTTTCGAGAGACTCTTCAAGATTTGGTGCCGTTTTATATAGCAGCATATCGCGGTAAAATAAAATTAAATCCTCAATAAACCGCGCCGGGTCCTTCCCGTGAAACAAAAGTTCATCGAGCGCTTCTAATCCGCTGGCAACATCCTTATTGCGGAAGGCTGCTGCTAATTTATTTAAAAACCCCTGTGAAACTGAACCGGTTACGGTCAGCGCATCTTCGATTGTCACACGGTCCTGGCTGTAAGAGATGGCCTGGTCTAATAAGCTTAAGGCATCACGCATCCCGCCTTCTGCTGCTCTGGCGATAATCTGCAGTGCCCGCTCTTCACAATCAACTCCCGTTTCATCGACAATCAATTTCATCCGATTGACGATGGAACCTGCAGTAATCCGCCGAAAATCAAATCGCTGGCACCTTGAAATAATCGTTAAGGGAATTTTATGCGGTTCAGTTGTTGCTAAAATAAAAATGACATGCTTCGGCGGCTCTTCTAATGTTTTTAGCAGAGCATTAAAGGCGCTGATGGACAGCATATGCACTTCATCTATGATATAGACTTTATAGTTTACGGCTGTTGGTGCAAATTTGACCTTATCGAGGACGTCACGCATTTCCTCCACACGGGAGTTGGATGCTGCGTCAAATTCCAGGACATCTGGAATCGTACCGTTTGTGATGCCGCGGCAGGCGGCACATTCATTGCAGGGCTCTGAAACGGGCGCATGCTCACAATTAATTGCCTTTGCTAATATTTTAGCTGCACTTGTTTTTCCTGTTCCTCTTGGTCCGGAAAAAAGATAGGCATGTGAAATTTTTTGCTGAAGCAGGGCATTTTGCAATGTCTTGGTTACATGTTCTTGTCCTACTACATCGAAAAATTTCTGTGGACGCCAAACTCGATATAAAGCTTGATATGCCAAAAACATTCGCCCCCTTCAAAATTTTCTCATCCTATCCATTATACCGTATCTTGTTTCATTATTTCAAAGCGAATCCTGCTAAGTTCACAAAAAAACTCATCCCTTAAACAGGATGAGTTTTGTGTGTAGGCATATGTAACAGCCGTGCACCTTCCTTCGACTGGCGCCCATAAGCGTTACTTAAGCAGTTAGCTCAGCCCAGGCACCCCTGCGGCACATGAGATCGTCCACTTAATGCTGCTTCCTTCCGGACCTGACATGGTTCATGGATTCCCATTGCGCAGGACCCAGGCGTCAACACCACTTGCTTAAGGCAGACCCTACAGGTCACCAGCCTAGAGAAGGGATTCAGTCCCGCTAGAGCGGATTGCGGGTACAGGGCACCGCTACCTCCCCACCTAGCACGGCAAAATTAATACCAATTATTTAGTGCGCCTTATCTAGCGCCTCTTTAATATACAACCAATCAACGAAAAAAACAACCCTAAACAACTGTAAGTTTTTGTAAGTTACTCCGTCGTCAATTCTTTTTTTATTTGCTTTGCCTGCTTTTGCCGTTCTCGTATTTTTCGAAAAAAGTCAGTAAGCATCTGACCGCATTCTGATTCTAAAACCCCTGTTGTAACCTCGCTCTGATGATTGAACCGCTCATCCTGGAGGAGATTCATGAGCGTTCCGGCGCACCCGCCCTTCGGGTCACCGGCCCCGTATACAACTCGTTTAATCCGGGACAGGATAATCGCACCAGAACACATCGGACAGGGCTCTAGTGTAACATACAAAACGGCATTCTCCAATCGCCAAGTACCCAATTCCCGGCAAGCCTGATCAATAGCAAGAAGTTCAGCATGAGCGACAGCGTTCTGTTCTCTTTCCCGCAAATTATGCGCTCTTGAGATTATCACACCATTAAGAACAAGGACGGCCCCAATTGGCACCTCCTCGAGTCCCTCTGCTTTTTTTGCTTCCTTAATGGCTTCCCTCATAAAGTATTCATCATTCATACCTGCAAACCGCCTTCAATATAGTTCCCCGTAACAAGCATTTACGAAATTTATCAACAGTATAACATGAATCCGCTTCTCCCCTCATATAATGGTTGTAACGTATATGTGCAGGGAGGGATCAGGATGCAAATCCATGTCATAAAACAAAATGAGTCATTGACGACAATTGCAAGGACTTATCATACAACCGTTCAAGATATAGTCGAAGCGAATGACTTACCAAATCCAAATAATCTTGTCATAGGGCAAGCAATTGTGATTCCGATTGTCGGACACTTTTATTTTGTTCAACCGGGAGATTCTTTAACAACGATTGCAAGAAGGTTTCGTGTCACCGCTCAACAGCTGGCCAGCGTTAATCGAATTTCTATTAATCAGCCCCTCCAAGCAGGGTACCGCCTTTATATTCCGCCAAGCCCAAAAAGAAGGGCCGAGTTTAATGCCTATGTCGAACCGCGCGGAACATCGGTTCCACCCGTCTTGGAACAGAGTGCACGTGAAGCGGCGCCATATATCACCTATTTAGCCCCATTCAGCTTTCAAGCCCGCCGTGACGGCACATTAAAGGAACCGCCGCTCAATAACTTTCCCGCCATAGCCCGCGCTAATCAGAATGTATTAATGATGGTCATAAACAATCAGGAAAATGATCAGTTTAATGATGAATTAGGGCGAATTTTGCTAAATGATATGGCAATTCAAGATAAATTTCTCAATAATATTGTCACAACCGCTAATAAATATGGATTCCGTGATATTCATTTTGATTTTGAATATTTGCGCCCAGCCGACCGTGATGCCTATAACCGCTTTTTAAGAAAAGCAAAACAGCGCTTCAGCAGCCAAGGCTGGCTGATGTCTACTGCCCTTGCGCCAAAGACAAGTGCAACGCAAAAAGGAAAATGGTATGAGGGCCATGACTACAAGGCACACGGTGAAATCTCAGACTTTGTTGTCATTATGACATATGAATGGGGCTACAGCGGAGGGCCGCCGATGCCTGTTTCCCCAATTGACCAGGTAAGAAGGGTATTGGATTATGCTGTTACCGATATCCCTTCGAATAAAATTTTAATGGGGCAAAATCTGTATGGCTATGATTGGACTGTGCCATTTGTCAAAGGGTCCGTCGCAAAGGCAGTCAGCCCTCAGCAGGCAATCGAGCTCGCCGCAAGGCATCATGTCCCAATCGAATATGATACAAAAGCACAGGCACCTCATTTCAACTATACCGATGAGGCAGGAAAACGGCATACTGTTTGGTTTGAGGATGCCCGCTCCATCCAGGCAAAGTTTGATTTAATTAAAGAAATGAATTTAAGAGGGATGAGTTATTGGAAGCTGGGTCTTGCCTTCCCGCAAAATTGGCTGTTAATTACGGAAAATTTCAATGTCACAAAAAGGCCAACTTAAAATTTTATCGCCTAAAACTGCCGTCATGACGGCAGTTTTTTCAAATGTTTGACAGAAAAAACACATCTTCTAAATATTCCATATCCCTTCCTGGGATAGATTATGATAAAATGTTTTTTGTGTCATAGCAGAATTTGTCACTCTTTGGCATTAAGAGCAGTCATCTAAATTGCCCGGCGAAATCCGGCTAATATAGAAAGTGCAGGCAGTTGGAGAAGGAGGACTTTATAATGGGGGATACACCCTTTATTACCGTTGAAGGGCCGATAGGTGTTGGAAAAACATCTCTCGCAAAAGCCATTTCAAAACAGTTTCATTTTGCGCTTTTAAAGGAGATTGTTGACGAAAATCCATTCCTGGGGAAGTTTTATGAAAATATCGAGGAATGGAGCTTCCAAACGGAAATGTTTTTTCTCTGCAATCGCTTTAAGCAATTAGGGGATATCAATACCCATTATTTAAGCCAAAAAAGATCTGTTGTAGCAGACTATCATATATTTAAAAATTTAATTTTTGCGCAGCGGACATTAAACTCGGATGAATACAAGAAATACTATAAAATTTATCAAATTTTAACGGAAGACATGCCAAAGCCAAATGTCATTATTTATTTAAATGCCAGCCTTGATACGTTATTAAAACGCATCAAATTGCGCGGCCGTGAAGTTGAAAAAAATATCAGTCCGCTTTATTTAGAACAGCTGTCGCTTGACTATGAACAAACCATAGCGGCGTTTGAAAAAGAACATCCGGAAATCCCCGTTCTCCGCTTTAACGGAGATGAGCTGGATTTTGTAAAAAGCGAACAGGATTTACAACATATTTTTGAAAAACTATCATTTTCGTTAAAAGAGAACAGTTGGACCAACATATAGAATAGAGGGATGTTCGTGAGTATCGTTATTGGTGGCATGATCGGTCTTGGGAAGACAAGTGTGGCGGATATTTTGAACGCACACTTTAAAAATAAAGGTATTGAGAGCAAGGTGTTTTATGAAGAGGTGGATGATAATCCCATTCTTCCGCTCTATTATGAATTGACCCCGGAAGAGCTGGATGCACGGAGAATTCCATTCCTGCTGCAATTATTCTTTTTAAATAAACGTTTTAAGACGGTTAAAGACTGCATCAACTGGCGGGAGCCGATTTATACGATCCAAGACCGTTCCATTTATGAAGACTGGTATTTTGCCTATGTTAATCAGAAACTTGGCCGCATTTCTGATTTGGAATTCAAAATTTACGAGGACCTGGTCGATAACATGATGGAAGAGCTGGAACAGCTTCCGAAAAAAGCACCGGATTTAATGGTTTATCTTAAAGGATCATTTGATACGGTCATTGACCGAATCATGGCGCGCGGCCGAAGCTTTGAAATTAATCCTGAACTCAAAGAATATTACTTTGATGTGTGGAAGGGTTATGATGAGTGGGTCATCAATCACTATAATGCCAGTGAAGTATTGATTATTGACATGGATAACACCGATGTGGTCAAGAGCAGTGAAGATGCTGCAAGAGTCTGCAGGGATGTAGAAAATAAATTGAGCAAGATTTTAGGGATAGTAAAAACACCTATCGGCTATTAAGCTGATAGGTGTTTTTGCATGTATAGGCACTCCGCCTTTTTTCCATAAAAAAAAAAATCCGCTACACGTGTATGTAACGAATTTTTATCTCCAGTTTTTATGCGCGATTGTTTTTTGATGGCGGAGGAAGAGGGATTCGAACCCCCGCGCGGTTTAACCCGCCTGTCGGTTTTCAAGACCGATCCCTTCAGCCGGACTTGGGTATTCCTCCGAATCACAACAAAATGTAATTTACCATAAATAATTTCTAATGTCAACAAATTAAAAACAGAATTCAGGCAAAAAATTCTTAACCTGAATTCTGTATGATTTTATAGAGGCTTGATGACCTCACGATTGCCCATATATGGCCGCAGTACAGTTGGAATCACGACGCTGCCGTCCGCCTGCTGGTAGTTTTCCAATATTGCAGCAACCGTACGGCCGACCGCAAGGCCAGACCCATTTAACGTGTGTACATGCTCCGGCTTCGCTTTCGGGTCGCGGCGGAAGCGGATATTGGCCCTGCGAGCCTGGAATGCTTCAAAATTACTGCAGGATGAAATCTCCCGGTAAGTACCGTAGCTTGGGATCCACACTTCGATATCGTACTTTTTCGCCGCCGTAAAGCCGAGGTCGCCGGTGCACATGCTCAAAACCCGGTAAGGCAATTCCAAGAGCTGCAATACCCTCTCGGCATTCTGCGTCAACTTGTCAAGCTCGTCATAAGACTCCTCAGGCTTCACAAACTTTACGAGTTCAACCTTATTAAATTGATGCTGGCGAATTAATCCTCGCGTGTCACGTCCTGCAGACCCTGCTTCAGACCGGAAGCAGGCACTGTAGGCTGCATAGCGGATTGGCAATTCATCGCCATTTAAGATTTCATCACGATATAAATTGGTGACAGGCACTTCAGCAGTCGGTATCAGGAAGTAATCCTCGCTTTCAATTAAGAAGGCATCTTCCTCGAATTTCGGCAGCTGGCCAGTTCCTGTCATGCTGGCCCGATTCACTAAATAAGGCGGCAGCACCTCTGTATAGCCGTGCTCATCGACATGCAAGTCAAGCATGAAGCTCATTAAGGCCCTCTCTAAACGTGCCCCAAGGCCCTTATAAAAAACAAACCGGCTGCCGGTCACTTTCCCCGCCCGCTCAAAATCAAGTATGCCTAAATGGTCCGCAATATCCCAATGCGGCTTCCCTTCAAAGTCAAACTCGCGGACCTGCCCCCATTTTCGAATTTCCACATTATCATCTTCCGTTTCCCCAACCGGAACGGATTCATGCGGGATATTTGGAATGCTGAGCAGCAATAAATCTAAAACTTCTTCCACGCCTCTCAGCTCATCATCGAGCGCCTTAATCCGGTCGCCAACCTCGCGCATTTCCTGGATAAGATGGTCCGCATCCTTCTTCTCGCGCTTTAGCACCGCCACCTGCTGTGAAACCTCATTCCGTTTGCTTTTCAGCTTTTCAGACTCGACAATTAGTTCCCGTCTTTTTTGGTCCAATTCTTCAAACCGGCCAAGATCGGTTAAGTCCTCACCGCGATGCTGCAGCTTTTCTTTTACTTCTGTAAAATTCGCCCTTAATACCTTAATATCCAACATATCTTGCTCACTCCTTTTAAAAAATAGGCTCTGTTAAATTTGCCTGTTGATTGAAGCGAAAGGACCGCTTTCCGCGGGCGGTACGGGGAGCCTCCTCGGCGCTTTAGCGCCTGCGGGGTCTCCCCTGTGCCGT
>CAYNUT010000135.1:0-9445 GCA_964400595.1 uncultured Neobacillus sp.
CATTAGGAATGATCGAAACAAAAGGTTTAGTAGGAGCAATTGAAGCAGCAGATGCCATGGTCAAAGCAGCAAACGTCTACCTGATTGGCAAAGAACATGTTGGCGGCGGTTTAGTAACAGTTATGGTTCGTGGTGACGTAGGTGCGGTTAAAGCAGCAACTGACGCAGGCGCAGCAGCAGCAGAGCGCGTAGGTGAATTAGTTTCCGTTCACGTAATCCCGCGTCCACATGCAGAAGTAGAAACGGTTCTTCCAGCAGGAGCAAAAGAAGCAGTAAAATAAGGTGCAATTTTAGTTAACGGCAGGGGTTATCCTCTGCCGTTCATTTATTTATGTCAGGAGGATAATGGATGATCGCCTATTTTTATTTATTGCTGGCTATCTGCAGTGAACTTATTGGAACATCAATGCTGAAGGCTTCCGCATGTTTTACGAAACTTTACCCTGCAATAGGTGTACTTGTTGCCTTTTTCTTTGCATTCTTTTTTCTCTCCTTATCACTGAAAACTATCCCATTAAATGCCGCATATGCGATCTGGTCCGGATTAGGAACAATGACCACGGTGGTTATATCTGTTATAATATGGAAGGAAAAAATTAATGCAGCCAGCATAATCGGAATTGCACTCATCATTATTGGGGTCGTTGTACTAAATCTATTTGGTCCAAGCGGCAGTCATTCGGCGGACACTGAAAAAGGAGATCAGCAAGTGTATATTAAAGCATAATTTGACTTGGGATAGAATAACAAACTGGGTTGAGCAAACATTAATAAATGCAAGGGCAGCTCATTTACCAAAAAGCGAAAAAAGTGCACAGCCGGTAAATGAAAAGGTAACAACAACATAGACTACATAAAAATGGTACAAGATAAACGAGGAAAAGGGGATATGATGAAAAATCAAAACGAACAAGGATGGAATTTTGACAACAGTTACACACGTTTGCCGAAATCATTTTTTACTAGTCAAAACCCAACCCCTGTACACTCGCCAAAGTTGGCCATCTTAAATGAGCCGTTGGCAGCCACTCTGGGGTTGAATGCAGAAACGCTGCAAAATGTAGATGGGGCATCCATTTTTGCCGGCAACAAGATTCCCGACGGCGCTTCACCGCTTGCACAGGCATATGCAGGGCATCAATTTGGACATTTTACGATGCTGGGGGACGGCCGGGCAATCCTTCTTGGCGAGCAAATCACTCCCCTTGGTCAACGATTTGACATTCAGCTCAAGGGTTCAGGCCGCACACCCTATTCCCGGCGGGGCGACGGCCGTGCAGCACTTGGACCGATGCTCCGAGAATACATTATCAGCGAAGCCATGTTTGCACTCGGTATCCCTACGACCCGAAGCCTTGCTGTGGCAGCAACAGGTGAAACCATAATCCGCGAAGCTGAACTGCCAGGCGCCGTACTGACCCGTGTGGCTGCCAGTCACATTCGCGTGGCGACTTTTCAATATGCAGCAAATTTCCACTCAGTTGAAGAAATCAAAGCCCTGGCTGACTACACAATAAACCGCCATTACCCAAATGTTGAATCCAATGAAAATAGGTATCTTTCCCTGCTCATGGAAGTAATCAAACGCCAGGCTGACCTGATTGCCAAATGGCAGCTAGTTGGTTTTATCCATGGGGTGATGAACACGGATAACATGGCTGTCAGCGGCGAAACCATTGATTATGGACCATGTGCCTTCATGGATACTTATGATCCTGCAACGGTATTCAGTTCGATTGATACTAAAGGCCGCTATGCCTACGGTAATCAGCCATATATTGGCGGGTGGAATCTTGCGCGATTTGCTGAAACCATTTTGCCGCTTTTGCATAACGAAGAGGAGCAGGCTGTCCAATTGGCTCAGGATGCCATTTCAGAATTTACAGAGCTATATAACCGCAATTGGCGTGCAGGAATGATAGCAAAGATGGGGATATTTAACGAAGAAGAAGAGGATAAAGCCCTTATCGATGACCTCCTCAGTATGATGCAGAAGTATCAGGCTGACTATACTAATACCTTCCGAGCATTAACTTTTGATACACCTGAGGATTCGGACCTGTTTAGAACACCGGAATTTACTAAATGGCATGAGCGGTGGCAGGCGAGACTGTCCAGGCAGGAAGAATCGAAAGAGTCCTCATACCAGCTGATGAGGAAAAGTAATCCAGCGGTAATTCCGCGGAATCACCGGGTGGAAGAAGCTTTGGATGCCGCTGTCAAACATGGAGATAATAGCGTGATGGAGCGGCTGCTTCACGTTCTGTCTAATCCTTTCGCTCATTCCCCCGAACAGGCTGAATACTGTTCATTGCCCGAGCAGTCAAACCGTCCTTACCGGACCTTTTGTGGTACATGATTTTTTAAAAAGAAAAGGCAAACGGAAAGTAAAAAGTGAAATTAGGAAAGTAAAAAGCGAAAAAAGGAAAGTAAATCTCCCAAAACGGAAAGTAAAATGCGAATTTAGGAAAGTAAACATCAAAAAGAGGAAAGTAAACCAGATAAGTCGGGCTAAAACAACAAACGTTATTCAAATAATAAGCAGGAATGCGTTCCCGTGATGAAACAAATCGAGCCTGTTATCCTAGCAGGCTCGATTTATTATTTTTTGATGGAGCTATCACTATGAATTGGCGCGGATAATTTGAATTGTCTGGCCATATTTTTTTCAATCCACTTCCATGGCAGCAGTTTCTTTAAGCGCATCTGGGTTTTCACGCCTTTGCCGACAGGATAGTGAAGGTCCGGGTAAGGGGACTTTATGGCATTTAGAATTGTAGTGACCACTTCAGCAGGATCTCCGCCCACTTCGACCATTTTATTGACTATCTTCAGCATTTTTCTCTCGAGTTCAGCATATGGCGAATCAGCATCCGACTTGGCTGCCTCCAACCCTTTTTCCCAGATGTCCGTTTTAAATACTCCAGGCTCAACCATAATGACCTTGATTCCAAAAGGCAGCATTTCAAGACGAAGCGCTTCACTAAAGCCTTCCACAGCAAACTTAGATGAAGCATATGGAGCTATTCCCGGCAGCCCAAATTGCCCGCTGATGCTGCTGATATTGACAATGGTTCCGCTTCTTCTTTCTCTCATGGATGGTAGCACGGCTTTTGTTACCGCAACCACACCGAAAAAGTTCGTCTCAAACTGTCTTTTCCAATCCTCGATGGATAGCTCTTCTATCGCACCGCCTTGGGCAAACCCTGCATTGTTAATAAGCAAATCAATCTTGCCATATCTGGAAAGGACCTCTGTAATAACCAGATCTATTTTTGGAAAATCAGTCACGTCCAGCTCTACTATCTCCATTCGCTCCGCCACTCCAGCCTTGTTAGCGGCATTTTCCAAACGACTCCTTTTTTCAAGATTTCTCATGGAAGCGATAACACGGTAGCCTTCTTTTGCAAGCGCCACGCTTGTCAGCAATCCAAATCCGCTTGATGTTCCGGTAACAAAGGCAACCGGCAGTTCTTTATGTGACATCCAAACCCACCCTCTTAAATTTTTTTATATTATATCATTCTGCATTATTCGAGTTTATCCTCTACTTGTATAGTAGTTAGGTTTATGAATTCTTTCTAATTATGAAGGGATTAAATTTTAATACCTATGGAAAAATATTATCTCTGTAAAATATGGGAATATTAATTTTAATAGAAACATATAATGATAGAATGAGGATATATGTTAGTAAATTGAAGTCAAGTAGGAGAAATGTACAAATGGATAGGGAATTGATAAAAAACGCCAATACATGCTACCAGCTTGCCGAGCACAAGGCTGCTGATTATTTTGTATCGCTTTATGACCAGGTCAAGCAAAAGACCTATATCCCTGCCCTCACAAAAGATATTCGTGCGTGGAAAAGCAGCCATATTCAACATCATCCATTATTATCTTTTTTTTCGCGGCTTGGAAAAAGGAAACCAGATTCCCAAGGTTATCACCAATATATCCAGTGGCTGGATTTCACAGGCAAACTTGATTCATACTTGGACCGGAGCATTTCTTACCTTTACATGCGGGACCTTGGTAAAGCCCTGGATTCTCCCGAAACCCGGAATAGGGTTCGAAGTGTAGTGGCAAGTTTAAAAAAACGCTTGCTTCAATCTGAAGAATCCGACACGTTCAGCATGGCAGGGTTGTACCGCTGGGCCAGGAAGGAAAGCGTTGAATCCGCGTTTTTCTGGTTGATCAACAAACTTAAGACGGTTTCAGACCATATTCCTGAGGGGATGGATGCCACACATGCCCAGCGAAAACTAATCAAAATCATAGCCGGGGTCCTTATGCATGTGGACGATGAGATGGATGCTGGCCTCCCGCCTGAAGAACGCACAAAGAAACTAGATGAAGCAATTAGGCTCGGATATTCCTATGGCCTGACTTATCCCTTTATTGATGATCTTCTGGATGCTCAAGTCTTATCAGCTGATGAGAAAAAACAATACTCCCATTTGATACGTACTACGCTCATCACAGGTACTGTGCCGGAACTGGGCGAGTGGACAGGGGAAAACTCGAATCTAATCTGTTTTATTCATTCGGAACTCCAAGAGGCATTTGAGTATATTAGGGATCATCAGTGGCCAGAAACCGAAAAAATATTTTTCGAACAGGCCTATGTGTTTTTTCAATCACAGGAAGTGGACCGCGAAAAGGATCTATCCAATGCTCATTACACTAATGAAGAGCTTTACATACCGGTTATCTTAAAATCATCATCTTCCAGATTGATTGTCCGTTCCGTCATCAGTGCGCCTGAGGATGAGGGCTTTGACAGCCGGACATTTTATTATGGCATTTACAACCAGCTTGCAGATGATTTTGCCGATATGTTTGACGATTGGGAGGACGGTGCAGTAACACCCTATACCTACTATTTGAAATATTATGGCCAGCGGAGTGATTTGATAAATCCGTTTGAGTTATACTGGGCGGTCATCGCTCATTTGATTCATAACGTGTATCATTCTGATGCCACAACTTGTGAAGTGATTCTGGACCGAGCTATAAATGGTCTCAAGCGCTTCAAAGAACGAATGGGATCAGTAAAATACAACGAAGTGATGGAGCTTTTTACCTCAGGAATTCCAGAATTCAATCGTCTCATCCAAAAGATGGTCCGTAAAGCTGATGATGTAGATTTCTTTGATAAGCTGCTGCGGGACCATATCATTACTATTTTAAAAAATGAAAGCAAGGAACGGGAAGATTTTTCAGATACAATCAAAATTGTGCGCAATCAAATTAACCATATCTTGAGTATACCTAAATCCGAGAATGTAGAAGATACGATTATCAATGCGGCCAATTACAGTCTTGAAGGCGACGGGAAGCGCCTGCGGCCCATCATGACTTGGGTGATGGGCGTAAACGGGTACGAATTAAACGGTTCGGCGATTGTGCCGCTTCTAAGGTCATTGGAATATATGCATACAGCATCGCTCATTTTTGATGACCTGCCATCCCAGGATAATGCGTCCACCCGCAGGGGCCGTCCAACCCTGCACCAGGTCTATAATGTTGCGATTGCGGAAATAACGGGTCTATTTTTGACTCAGAAGGCGATGGAGGAACAATCGTCACTAGGTCGCCACTTCGATGCGAAAACAGTTCTCCGCTTGATTCAATATACTGCGCAAACGACAGAGACAGTGTGCAGGGGACAGGCGATGGACTTGAGTTCCAAAGGAAAACCTCTGACACTGGAACAACTGAATTTGATGTGTTTTTATAAAACAGGGATTGCATTCGAGGCGTCACTTATCATGCCGGCCATTCTTGCGGGTGCTGATGAGCTGGAAATGACAGCATTGACAACATTCGCCCGTCATGCGGGTATCGCATTTCAAATTAAAGATGATCTGCTTGATGTGGAGGGCGACGGGGGCTTACTCGGCAAACCGATTGGCCAAGATGCGGAAAACAACAACTCAACATTCGTATCTATTCTTGGTCCTGAAGGGGCTAGAAGAGAAATGTGGGACCATTACTGCCTTGCGGTAGAAGCATTGCAAGAATTACCCCGTAATACCACTTTTCTAAAGCATCTGATGAATTATATCGTGAACAGAGACCATTAATGTGTTTTTTTAAAGGTGTCAGGCACCACTCGTGGACAAAACAAGGTAATTTGTCCACCTGGGACGTACACAAAAGTTCTGTCCATCTGTGGTGGACAAATTGCCCGAAATGTCTTTTTGTGGTGCCTGACACCTAACTAAAACCTAATTAAAAGGTATCCAAAATATCCGCATCCAAAATATCCCTATTGATAAAATCAATAAAACTAAATATGAATAATAGATATAATGAATTTATATCAATAAACCATTTCATTATAATAAAATGGGTCTATTGTATCATAATCATTATTTTTTTTTGGAAAAATACCGAAAGAGTTGAACTGTTTGAGGCTTTCCAAGGATGGAACCCCAGTCACTTCAGTAGTGTGGTGTAAATCATGAAAAATAGAGTTCGTAAAATTTTTTTATTTGGCATTAGTTTCGTCTCACTGTTGATTTATTTAAGTCAAGGTGAGATACACGATTTCATCAACCAATCGATACATATCTTAAAAGAAGCTGATGTAGAGGAGTTCCGTGATTATCTCCTTTCATTCGGTTCACTTTCCGCTGTCGTTTCCGGGTTATTGATGATTTTACAGTCGATTGTGGCACCACTCCCGGCGTTTGTGATTACATTTGCAAACGGCCTGTTATTCGGCTGGTTTTATGGAGCCATCCTTTCATGGACAAGCGCGATGCTTGGAGCCGTTCTTTGCTTTTATTTGGCAAAATATATGGGCAGACCTATTGTGGAAAGAATCGTTTCCAAAAAAGCCCTCCAATGGTGGGACCGATTTTTTGTCCAGTACGGGAAACTGGCTGTCTTTATTGCCAGACTTGTCCCGATTGTTTCCTTTGATTTGGTCAGTTATGCCGCAGGTGTGACATCCATATCTTTTTGGTCCTTTTTTTGGGCAACGGGAATCGGGCAATTACCCGCTACGCTTCTCTATTCTTACCTTGGACAAAAGGCCGACAACACCGTGAAAATATTGTTTTTCCTGTTTACGATTGTCACTGCCCTTGGGATAATTGGCATGATCCTTCGTTCCAAATGGAAGGCTGGGTCGGTAAAATAAATCCCGATGTCAAACTTTTTTTGAAAGGGGGGAGTCATTGTGAAGCTTTCCGGAAACCGGTTCATTGAATCACTCGTCAGCCAAAAAGCGAAGTATATGATTAATCCGATAAATGGTGAGATGCCGTTCACAAAACTTGAATCACCCGTCGAAGAAACCGTTTTTGCGCTGATTACGACAGCAGGTGTTCATTTGAAGACACAGCCTGTTTTCGATGTGGAAACGGGTGACCCCACCTTACGCTTGATCCCATCAGATTGTCAGGAAGAGGATTTGATGATTAGCCACACTCACTTTGATCGATCGGATGCCGACCAGGACATCAATTGTGTCTTTCCGCTGTTCCGTCTTAAGGAATTAGCAGAAGAAGGAGTCATTGGCGGGATTGCCAACAAGCATTTCGGCTTAATGGGATACATCCCAAATACGACCCCACTTGTTAATGAAACCATTCCTTTGATTTTAAAACAATTGAAAGATGATGGAGTCGGTGCGGTAATTTTGAATCCCGGCTGATATATCTGCCATCAATCCGTGGGATTGATTCAATATGCAGTTGAAAAAGAAGGAATCCCTACGATTTCTATCTCCCATTTAGCCGATTTAACTGCAAAAGTCAGGGTTCCAAGGTCATTGCACTTACGCTTTCCTTTGGGGAGAAGCTTTGGGATTGCGGAAGATGTGGACATGCAGAGGCGGATACTCTTAGATTGTATTCATTATTTGCATGCCATTGATGTTCCAGAAACGATGATAAAGCTTCCTTATAAATGGAAACGGAGACAAAAATAATGAAAACGGAAACCGCTTCGGCCATTCAGAGAATCATTTGGCATGTCCGGTGGATATTACTGGCTGTCATTATGGTTTATAACATATTTAGTTTTGGAAAGTCTTTTCAGCTGTCATCCTATCTGCCTGTCCATGGTTTTGTTTTTGCTTTTTATTTTTTTCTTGGATTATGGGAAGATTATTTTATGTGCAAATCAAGCTGCAAAAGCTAGGATTTGAAAGGAAGATTTATGAAAAAATCACTGTATATTTTTACTATTTTAATCATGCTGCAAATGATTTTATCCGGATGTACATCAAGTACGAAACATGAAAACAATTCGACAGCTGCAAACAGTTTAAAAAGTGATTGGAAGGATATTACCGCTAAAGCAAAGGGCTCAAAAGTCAATTTGTTTATGTGGGGCGGCGATGAAGGGATTAACCGCTACATAGATGAGTGGGCTGCACCGCAATTAAAGAAACAATATGACATTGAATTGAAACGTTATCCGATGGATGCAACGGAATTTATTAATAAATTAATGACTGAAAAAAATGCTGAAAAAAAATCTGGTGAAATGGATGTTTTATGGGTGAATGGCGAAAATTTTAAAACCGCCAAACAACAGGGGCTTCTTCTCGGGCCATTTACGACGAAACTCCCAAATTTTCAAAAATATGTTGACCAAAAGAGCGATGATATAAAATACGACTTTGGTTTTCCGACAGAGGGCTATGAAGCTCCTTGGGGGAAAGTTCAATTCGTTTTTGCCTATGATTCAAGCAAGATTCCTGCGCCGCCGAAGTCAATCGAGGAACTGAGCCGCTGGGTGAAGGCTCATCCGGGGAAATTCACCTACCCTGCGCCGCCGGACTTTACCGGAAGCGCATTTGTCCGCCATGTTTTACATGAAACGAGTAATAATTATCTTTCTTATTTAAGTGAGTTTGATGAGAACCTAGTTCAAAAGGATTCCGGCAAGGTATGGAATGTTTTAAATGAGATGGAGCCCTATTTATGGAGGGAAGGCAAATCGTATCCCCAGTCACTTGCCCAGTTAGAACAATTATATAAGAATGGCGAAGTTTGGATGACGATGGGGTATGATGAAGCGAATGCTTCCAATTTAATCAAAACCGGGGAGTTTCCTTCTACAACGAAGACTTTTGTGCTTGATAAGGGGACACTATCCAACACCCATTTTCTGGCGATTCCTTATAATACACCCAATCCCGATGGAGCCATGGTTTTAATAAACTTTCTCTTATCCCCGTCTGCCCAGCTGGAAAAAATGACATTGGAGTATTGGGGCGAAAATATATCACTTGATGTTAATCGTTTATCTGACAAAGACAAAAAAACAATAGATGCCATCGATAGAGGGCCGGCAACTCTCAAACAAGAAGAACTATCAAGCCATCGTGTCCCAGAGATAAATGCTGAATATGTACAATGGCTGGAACGAGGATGGATGGAAGATGTGGCAAATAACTAAGATGGGCCAGCTAATAAACAAA
>CAYNUT010000136.1:0-3587 GCA_964400595.1 uncultured Neobacillus sp.
TCGTTGAGCTCATTGCAGTTAAACAAGCTTACGGACGATAGTGAATCAGTTGATACTCCTAAATTCAAAGAAGATCAAATGATGGATAAGCCTGACAGTTCTTCTGATGATACACAATCAGATGACGGCAAGTCCACTGAACAAAACGACGAATCGTCAAATTCAAAAGAAAATACAAACTCTTAATATCGGCTATAAAGGGGAAGGGGAAGCTTTCCTCTTTTTTTTGTCTTCAAGGCAGCGCGGCAGAATCATATATTTTTTTAAAACCAAAGTTATGCTAGATCAAAGCATGGGCGGCTGCCACTGATATTTCTTCAAATCAATAACCCCATTCAGGCCAATCTCGACGCCTTCCGCTTCCAGCGACAACAGCTGCTCGTTGTAGGATTCGTCGTCTTGAAGGGCAATCTGCCCTTTGGCATTAATGACCCGATGCCATGGCAGGCAGTGCTTTTTGCTCATGGAATGCAGGATGCGGACAACCTGGCGGGCTGCACGCGGACTTCCTGCCTGCGCAGCAATTTGTCCATAGGTCATGACTCTGCCTTCCGGGATATTTCGAATGATTTCAATCACCTTTGCGGTAAATGGTGTCACAATCAAAATCCTTTCCACACACTAAGCAGCGATTTTTACATAAAAACATTATATAAAAATTAATTAATGATGAGAAGGGAGCTTTTTTAAGAGGAACAATAATAATTTTTTCTTCGACAAATTTCTTGGGAAATATTGATGAGATGCTGCTATTTCCAGAGAAAACATTGTTACAACGGGCTTCATTAATAATGTCGAATAAAGCTGTATTGTCCAATTTTCAAAAAAATCCTACGACCTCTTGTCCCGATTCAGTATTTTGTGCATAAACCCGTATCCAAGCTAATAAACTGTTACAAACCTTTATAAAGAGAGTGTTTGAGGTGAGCAGTCGTTTGAAATTAACAGGAACTTAGGCCAGGGACATGATTATTCATCGTATAATTCAGAAGGCGCTGCGCCTTCTGCCGCGTGAAACCCAAGTGATACCTCAGGTGTTGCCGCTAGTGGTGTCTGACACCAAATTGGCACACTGTCCACCCACCGTGGACAAAAACAGCCGAAATGTCTTTTTGTGGTGCCTGACACCATAAACAACATAAACCACACGCGGATGTAGTATTTCGTCGGAGTGATAACGGGTCTCATTTCACACGACTCACATCCAATTTAGGGAGGGCGAGAGTGTGCACGATTACATCAAAGAGAGGACTATCAAGATTGGAAAGTATATCGTGGAGACGAGGAAAACGGTTCGCGTGATTGCGAAGGAGTTTGGCGTATCCAAAAGTACAGTCCATAAGGATTTGACAGAGAGACTTCCTGAAATTAATCCAGAGCTGGCGAATGAGGTAAAGGAAATTTTAGATTATCATAAATCGATCCGTCATCTCAGGGGCGGCGAAGCAACCAAAATGAAGTACCAAAAAGAAGAAAAGGAAGGCGAGGCTGTCAAATAAGCTGCTTTTCCAATGTGCTTTGAAAAATTTTTTAGAAAAATAAGGTACTCTGCCGGCAGCAGGAGGAATTTAAGTGTAACGTGTTCAAACCGGCGACCTTAAGAACCTTTGTACAGGGGGTTCTTTTTTTTGGATGGAATTTTAATGAACTCTTTAATAACTCATCCATTTCCGACAATATTCAACAAAATGCCACACATTTTTATAAAATGTTATGGAAATTTTAATGAATATGGTACAATAGACAATTAGGAAAAGTATGTGCAATCCGTTCAAGGAGGAAAGAAAAGAGAATGTTTGCAAGGGATATTGGGATTGACTTAGGGACGGCTAACGTGCTGATTCACGTAAAAGGCCGGGGAATTGTGCTGAATGAGCCATCTGTAGTAGCGATTGATAAAAATTCAAATAAAGTTCTGGCGGTTGGCGAGGAAGCGCGCCGCATGGTTGGACGTACACCGGGGAACATTGTTGCGATTCGCCCGCTAAAGGACGGCGTTATCGCAGATTTTGATGTTACCGAAGCAATGTTGAAGCATTTTATTAATAAACTTAATGTGAAGGGCTTTTTATCGAAGCCGCGCATTTTGATCTGCTGCCCAACGAACATTACAAGCGTGGAGCAAAAGGCAATCAGGGAAGCTGCCGAGAAGAGCGGCGGGAAAAAGATTTACCTCGAAGAGGAGCCGAAGGTAGCGGCCATCGGAGCCGGAATGGACATCTTCCAGCCAAGCGGAAACATGGTTGTTGACATCGGGGGAGGAACGACAGATGTTGCTGTTCTTTCTATGGGGGATATCGTAACTTCTTCCTCAATCAAAATGGCCGGCGACAAGTTCGACATGGAAATCCTCAACTATATCAAGCGTCAGTACAAGTTGCTGATTGGTGAGCGTACGGCAGAGAATATCAAAATTAATATCGGTACGGTCTTCCCGGGTTCTCGTTCTGAGGACATGGAAATCCGAGGCCGTGACATGGTGAGCGGTTTGCCGCGCACGATTACAGTTCATTCAGAAGAAATCGAAGCAGCCTTAAAGGAATCGGTTGCAGTAATTGTTCAGGCGGCAAAAAGTGTTCTTGAGCGCACTCCGCCGGAATTGTCTGCTGATATTATCGATCGCGGTGTGATTTTAACCGGAGGCGGCGCACTGCTGCACGGCATTGATATGCTGCTTGCCGACGAGCTGAAAGTGCCGGTGTTGGTAGCAGAAAATCCAATGGACTGCGTAGCCATCGGAACAGGTATTATGCTTGATAATATTGACAAAATTCCAAATCGGAAATTTGGATAATTCAAGCAGGTATATGGTTGTTTGATATCTTACGTATAAAACCGTTTGTTTGAAAAAAAGTCTAATGAAGACGGCTTGGATAAGCCTCGATCATTGGACTTTTTATTTTTATATAGAAATAATGAACCCTTTTGACATCTGTTCCTATTTTTTTAGCAATTATTGCAGGAATTGACTTTTTTCTGTAAAAAGTTAATGTGTAATTAGGAATAATTTTTTATAATATAATAAATTAGAAAATAAGAGAAGCCCGTGAAACAGCCGTAAACCAAGAACCAGGCCCGTCAATAGCTTGATTGGCAACGGAATTATGTAAAAGGGGAATTAAGAATGTCTGTAAATAACCTAAGCCAGGAACCGTATAAAACGAGAGAAGAATATAAAAGGGCAAAAAATGAGGCTCTTCAAAGGCAAAGGGAAGAAGAGAAAAGGCTGAAAGAGGAAGCCCGCCAGAGGCAAAAGGAAGAAAAAAGGCTAAAAAATGAGGCACACAAAAGGCAAAAAGAAGAAGAGAAAAGGTTAAAAGAAAAAGCGCAGCAAAGACAGCAGGAAGAAGAAGCAAGGCAAAAAGAAGAAGCGCTTCAAAGACAGCAGGAAGAAGAGGCAAGGCTAAAAAGGGAAGCGCTTCAAAGACAGCAGGAAGAAGAAGCAAGGCAAAAAGAAGAAGCGCTCCAAAGACAGCAGGAAGAAGAAGCAAGGCAAAAAGAAGAAGCGCTTCAAAGACAGCAGGAAGAAGAGGCAAGGCAAAAAGAAGAAGCGCTTCAAAGACAGCAGGAAGAAGAGGCAAGGCTAA
>CAYNUT010000136.1:3687-9425 GCA_964400595.1 uncultured Neobacillus sp.
GCTTCAAAGACAGCAGGAAGCGACAAAGGAGAAGCCTGCACGAAAGCCGAAGCAAAGCAGGGAAGAGCAAACCCCTCAAAACCAAATGAGGGAAGAGGTAAAGGCAGAGAAAGAACAGCACAAACAAGTGCAGGCGGCAAGCCAGCCGTATAAACGTGTCAGAATCCGCCTTATACCTATTTGGCTCCGGCTTGTTCTATTGGCTGTCTTCATGTTCGTCAGCTTGATATCCGGGGCAGCTTTCGGGTACGGAATGCTCGGGGGAGGAAAAGTAGCCGATATTTTTAAAGAGTCCACGTGGACGCATATCCGCGACTTGGTGGAAAAGAAATAAGCGGGAAGGGACTTGAAGCCCTTCCCTTTTGTGTGCCATTAATAGTACAATAGTAAATAATACTTGATACTAGTAGGAGGTACTAAAAAATGCTTGATATTAATCAAATTAAAGAAATTATTCCTCATCGTTACCCATTTTTGCTCGTCGACCGGATTTTAGAAGTGGAGGAGGGCAAACGGGCGGTCGGCATTAAAAATGTCTCCGCAAACGAAGAATTTTTCAATGGGCATTTTCCAGATTACCCTGTTATGCCCGGTGTTTTAATCGTCGAGGCGCTGGCACAGGTCGGGGCGGTAGCCGTATTGAAAAAAGAAGAAAACCGCGGCCGGCTGGCATTTTTTGCAGGAATTGACAACTGCCGTTTTAAAAAGCAGGTCAAGCCCGGCGACCAGCTTCGGCTTGAAGTAGAAATGGTGCGTCTGCGCGGACCAATCGGAAAAGGCAAGGCCGTTGCAACAGTCGATGGTGAAATTGCCTGCGAAGCGGAAATCACCTTTGCCTTAGGGGAGAAAAAAGAGTAGTGGCCGGGAGAAATCCCGGTTTTTTTTTGTGGAAAAGGGCAGAATGAATTTTTTTGAAAAAATTTCCTGCTAATATTTTTTCGGCATCGGGAAAGCTATAAGTGTTAAATTAAAATTTTTGAAAGGAGTTTTCCCTTTGAAGAAAAAGTTTTTTCTTTTCCTTGCAGGTTCTGTCCTCTCTTCCATGCTGCTAGTTAGCTGTAATCGTGACAATAATGACCAAAATCCACCCCCGCCAAGAAATAATAATATCAACAACCCTGCAGACAATGATTTAAATGACAGAAATTTAAGGGATAACAATATAATCGACCGTAACAATAACTTAGATACCGATTTGAACAATAATAATTATCCAGAATCTGAGGACAAAAACACCGATACGGACAAAGACCCGTCGAAGGACAATAATACCCCAAGGGAAGAGATCATTGAGGATGATATTGACCGAAATGACCGCGACAATAAGGACGAATAAAAGGAAGGGACAGGCTTTTACGGGCCTGCCCCTTTTTTAGATTTATTAGTTTCTAACTTTCAGCTTTGGCTTGCTTTGCATTTTTTCCTTGAATTCTAAGAGGAGCGCCTGGCCCTCGAAACCTTTTTGGATCAGATTATCAAGCAGCAGCTCGGAATAGTCGGCTTTATTGCGTCGAAGATGGCCCTCCAATAACACACTGATATAGTTTTCAAATTTGATTAATGAGCAAATTTTTGTCTGAAAAAAAGCAGGGGCGTTTTCCTTTTTCGTAATGACGGCTTCGACAATGATATCACGGTTTTGCTCGGAAATTTGCTTGAAATAGTCATAGAGGGAAAGATCGGTATATGCCTCAAGCAGCCATGTGGAGCGATCATCCTCCTTGTTGACAATTAATCCATCCGTTAATGGAACCTCAACAGAATTGTCATCTTCCACCACTTCTAATGAGTACAACTTAAATGTCTTCATCGGACACCTGGTTAACAAAACCGTGCTTCAGCGCTTTTTGCTGGAGCATCTGGATTGCTGACGGATTTGGCCATTTTGCAACCAGGATTTCACCTCCATTTTTGAGTGCACTTAATTTTTCATAATTATAACATAAGTCTTCCTGAAGCAAATGTCGAAAAATATTTGTCGAAAATTAGATTATCACTTTTTCAAGAAAAAATTATAGGTAAATTTTACAAAATCCTGCTTGAAAAACCTTTTTTCGATTGAAACACCCCCTTGAAACTGCCTTTATCGCGGTTTTACAACCATGGTGACCGGGCGCTATGATGAAACCATCAAGCAGAGAAGGAGATGAAAAAATGATTAATCAAGTCACTCTTGTCGGAAGATTAACCAGGGATCCGGAGCTGAGACAAACGACAGAAGGGACACCGGTGACACATATAACCCTTGCGGTAAACCGGCACTACCGGAACGCGAATGGCGAAATCGATGCCGATTTTGTTCAATGTACGCTTTGGCGGAAAGCGGCTGAAAATACGTACCAGTATTGTCGAAAAGGCGCAGTTGTCGGGATTACTGGGAGGATTCAAACTCGTTCTTACAACAACAGCGAAGGGAAAAGGATTTACGTTACAGAGGTAGTCGCCGAGACCGTCCGCTTTTTAAGTGCGAAGCCGCACGAAACGCCGCGGGAGACGGCCGCACCACCGCCTGCAACAGAACCGCCGCCTGCGCGATTAATGGAGTTCACAGCTGCTTCGGCAGCAGCCAAAGCGCCAGGTTCAACAACAGGGCAAGTAACGGGTACAACGACAGCACATGAACAAGGTTCGGCCCCGGCTCAAGCCCCGGATTCCGGCTCGGCTAATGCAAAGGCCCAAGTACCATCCCAAGCATCGGGGACGGCTCCAGCCTATGCACCTGCACAGGAGAAGCCGCCATCCTTTTCAGTTGAGCAAGCTCCGGCTCAAGCCCCCGCGACTGAGCCAAAAAAGGAGGAAGTTTTCGTTGGTCTTTAATGAGGAAGATACCAAGAATCTTGAGCAGTTATTGGAAAGCTTAATAAAAATGGTTGGGAAGGCAAATAAAAATATCGACAGCCTGCAAAAACGCGTCAGCCAGCTGGAATGGCTCATAAAGGAGCAGAAGCTGGAAATTCGGGAAAGAGGCCCCATTCTCATTCACTCCAGACACCCGCAAAAACCAACCGAACCCATCCTGTTCACCTTTGAGCCCAATCTATGATTTCATCCCCAAAGCCGGATTTCCGCCAAAACAGAAAATCAATCATCTCTCCTCCACTTCCCCATCTTTAAAGTTCCGGCCGCCATGTCGCCGGAACTTTTTTATATCATAGGGAATTTTTTTAAAAAAAGTATAAACGCCTTGGCGGCGGGACAAAATAATATTAAAACCCCCTGTTTTTTTAAAAAAGAAGCCGCTGAACTCGTGTCAGCGGCTTCTTTGTTTTGAACTGTCAGCCAGGCTTTGCTTTATTGCATGACTCCTGCCAGAACCGTTTCTCTTAAAACTTATCCTTTTGACGCTTCCTAGCCCTAATTTGACTGATAAAGGGATCCACGAAAAACGCTTTCCGTTTCGGAGTCATTAAGTGAAGCTCCACTAATGCTTTTTTTAAATCCGGCTCAGAATCCAGGAGTTCAAGGGCGATGGCGATATCTGGATCCCCCAAATTTTCTTTTAGCATGAAACCAGGCGTCTCGGAATTTGGCAGCAGCTTGTTATTTTTTGAAATCGAATTAGCAGGAAAAATGTAAATTATAGTCGAATACCATAATAAAAGAAAAAATTTGTAAAATTTGGAGGTTAAATGCCAAAATGGAAGGAAAATCATTAATATTTATCGGAGAACGAACGCGAAAAAGGAAATGGCAAATCGTGAGGAAATTAGCTTTTTTCGATGCTGTCAAGCTTTCACAGGAGTCATCCCTGCCACCTAAGACCCCGCCATATCAGGTAATTCCCCTTCGCAACAAAGGAAATGTTTCCATTCGCTTCACTGATTATGACATGCAAGTTATTTACCGTCAAAATTCCCTGCAGATTATATTTGGGAAACACGAATTAAGCGAAAAAGAGATTTTCAATATCTTAAAAAACTTTGGGATAAAAACGGGCAGTACTATCAAGTTTCTGGACATTTTCCCCCGCGGCAATGCAACGAAGACAGGCAACAAGAAAATGTGGATCTTCGCGGAAGGGAAGAAGCTGGAGTAGAAGAGCTAAGTTATTGTGATATCTATTAAATTTCAAGAGCAGCAATCGCAAAACTTGCATCGAGGAATGAACATAATGCTTGAAAAAAGCTGATCCAGGGAATGAAACCATTTCATGAGGAATGGTAGAAGAAAAAAACTTAAAAAATATAAAAAACAAAAGGGGTTCCGGATCATCCTGCCGGAATCCTTTTAAATATAGGAGAGAAACTTTAAGCAAAAACGACAAATAACAAACTGTCCACTGGAGGCGCACAAAATAGAGGTATTTGTCCACGGGCGGTGCCTGACACCAAAAATGACACCAAGAAGCGCATCAAGAAAAAATGGAGTCAAGAATATTACGTCAATAATTTACAAAAGTTTACAATTATTTTGTATTGAAGGATGAAATTGTAAAAAATTAGGGAAAGAAATTTGTTAATTAATACCTGTCCGTATAGTAATATAGTTCCTGGTGGAAAAAATAGGAATGGAGGATTTTGCTATGAGATTAAAAGGTATAAGTTGTTTGCTAGTTTTAACAATTGGGATTTTGCTCTTGGGAAGTCAGGGTGTGAAAGCAGAAACATCCTACGAATCACTCAAAGGTTTGTTTAACAAAGAAGTAACTAGTGTTGAAAAGTCAGATAGTTCTCTTTTGCAAAAACAAAAATTAAGTGATATTGAAAAAGCATTAGAAGCGGGCAGAAAATCGTCGGTAGATTCATCCAAATCTATAAGAGCCAATGTAACTGTCGGGTCTGACTACACCACCATTTATGAAGTGGAGCCGAATGATACGCTTTCCCAAGCAAATTTTCTGAACTTAGATGAAATTGCCGCAGGTATTTTGGATTATGCGGATATTGATACATATAGGCTCAATATCAATAAATCCGGACCACTGGTTATAGCAGGTCTAATGGAGGAAGGCGTCCCTTCAGAACTCGGATTTCTATTATTTGATAAAAATGATAATTATCTTGATCCAGTTGACTATTACCAAGAAGGAAAACAATTATTGGAGCTTTATGATGTGACACCAGGAACCTACTACATTAAGGCTTTCAACATGAATGATTATTATGGCGATGTTTACGCACTGGTAGCTACCATGGATTTGGATGAAGGCGATACCACGCCGCCGCCTGCTCCTATTGTGGATCCAGTAGATGAGGGAGATACAGTTTTAACAGGAATTGCTGAGGCAGGATCCACTATTGAAGTATTAGTAAATGGAATGACAGTGGGGTCAGCAACTACTGAGGCAAATGGCAGATTTACAGTTAGTGTACCTTCTTATTCAGCAGGTACGGTCCTAAATGTTACCGCAACGGATAGCGCCGGAAATAGAAGTTCAATTTCAAGCATGACAGTTGTAGGTCCAACTTTTACCGGCTGGGCTGTGGCGAATGGCATTTATTATCATTTCACAAATGGGGCAAAGAATACTGGATGGTATTTTGAAAAAGGAAAATATTATTACCTGGCTCCTGGAAGCGGCGCTATGAAAACCGGCTGGCTGTCGTGGGGAAATAAATGGTACTTCCTTGATAAAAAGTCAGGGGTAATGAGAACGGGCTGGGTCAAGTCAGGAACGGCTTGGTATTACCTAAATAGTGCTGGAGATATGAAGATTGGCTGGCACTACTACGGCAGGAATTGGTACTATTTAGGGAACGACGGAGCTATGAAGACTGGCTGGGTTAAAGCAGGGGGAA
>CAYNUT010000137.1:0-9154 GCA_964400595.1 uncultured Neobacillus sp.
ATCTCTAGAATCATACTAATTGAATGCTACAATTGATTTCTTGATAATGGGGATGAATTTATGAACGAAACTGTATTATTTGATAAAGTGAAAAGGTATCTAATACAAAAATACAATTGTCACACAATAATATTATATGGTTCATATAGTAGGGGTGATTTTACTGAAGAAAGTGACTTAGATATTGTTTGTTTCTCAGATAAAACTGAAGATATGAATGACGTAGAATCTTTTGAAGGTAAACAATTAGACGTTTGGATATATAATACGGAAAAGATGGATAATCCTGAACAATTTTTGCGTGTTAATAACGGGAAAATATTGTTGCCAAGAAGTTTTTGTTAGGAATTGAGAATATATTTAATAACGGTCCAAAAAAACTATCGAATGAAGAAAAAGAGTTTTTGAAAGCCTGGCTGAGAAAAATGTATCTAAGGTCAAATAAGAATGACATTGAGGGTAATTATAGGTTTCATTGGATGCTAAAAGACAGCCTGGAAATCTTTTTTTCGCTAAATGGTTTATGGTATTTAGGACCAAAAAAAGCATTCAGTTGGCTTCGAGAGAATGATGAGGTTGCCTATAACCTTTTCAATAATGCTTTAGCAAAAGATGCAAAAAAGAATAACATTGAAGAATTACTTGAATACTTGAACGGAATGTAGAGGTTTCTTGTTCAACTACAATGAAAGTACATATTCATGAAATTTTAAAAAGGCCATATTTAAGTAGACTCAGTATTTTAATATTTTTTAAAAGCTGTGCTCGATATTAACTGCCACACGTTGCCTTTTTAGTATAACCATAAAAACCTTACTTTCATCCTATATAGTACAGCGCTGACTTTGTGCTGCATGGGTGCTAACAGGTACAAGAGTTGAAGATCAAGCGGTCAATCTTGGTGGTTTTTTTTATTGCACTAACGGACAGGTTGAACAAGAGGTTTAAAATATATAATGTAATCGTCTTTAAAATTGAACGATTATTTTGTTTGTAAAAAAATTAAAATAATTTAAGCCAAATTATACTTTGGTTTGTCTAATAGATGTAAGACAAAAAGAGAAAGGGTGAATTCCAATCATTAAATTATTAAAAAAAGCCCAAAAAGGAAATGACAAAGTCTTTTTAAAGCTTTTCCAGCAATGATGCTTCTTTCTGGCTGTTTAAAGAATACTTTAACTTGTCCGCCAGACTGTCCTCCGCCTCCTTGTCCTTGTCCTCGATCGATTAGTATTCGTCAGCTCCACGTGTTGCCACGCATCCACCTCGAACCTATCAACCTCATCGTCTCTGAGGGATCTTACTCACTCGGAAAGCCAAATGGTATAAGAACTATTCAGTAAGGATTTGTAAAGTAGAGAGGGATTATTCTTTCAAAATATAATGATTCTTCAACTGATGTATTTATTCAGTTTGGTCGTCATGCATACTGCCCACTCTGCCCAAATATAATGAATCTGAACGTCTTATTGTATCAAAATCATTTTAAGAAAATTCCAAAGTGTTTTCACAAACTTGAGAATGGGTGGGGAGGAAATGACCAAAATGGTTCCAGACCCTTATGTCAATCTGCGTACGGTTAAAGATTTTGATTGTAAACCGAATAGTAATCAAATAAGTGTGATCGTGGAATATATGGGATCTCCTCGAGTAGAGAAGTGGAATCTAGATAAAAGGAGACCTGAGCAGCCATCTTTTACATCGGAAAGGATTACGTTCTTAAAATATGTTACTGGCACTTCGGATTTAATTATCGGGATGGATGTGACGGGGAATGAAAGGGAGCAATTATTTCTCCTCAAGGAAAATGGTCCGCTCATTCCACTGACCCACTCGCCTGAACATGTTCATCTATATGGGGGAAGCTCTCCGGACGGAAAATGGATTGCCTGGTCCAGCAACCGACGGAACCCAGCCTTTTTAGATATTTATATCCAGAGTCTAGAGACTTTTGAAACTCATCTAGTGTTTGCCGCAGATGGGATGTTTTCTGTGGCGAGATGGTTTCCTAATGGAAATGCATTATTAGTCAGAAGAACGAACTCTGCGCTGGATCATGATTTAGGGATTTTATCTCTTTTAACTGGAAACATCGACTGGATTACGGAGCATTCAGGAGAAATGAGCTACCGTAATATCCATTTCAGTCACAATGGAGATGAGATATATCTATTGTCCAACAAAGATAGTGAATTCTATGGACTGACGCGTATTCATCTGCCCACCAAACAATTTACTTGGCTGCTGCGGAGGAATTGGGATTTTGAAGGATTGGCCTTTAATAAGGAAAATAACCTGTTTGCTTTTACTGAAAATGAAGGTGGAATCTCAAAAGGATATTTGTTTGATTTGAAACAAGGGACTCTTTATACATGGGAAACCCCAATGGGCGTGATTACCAATCTCTCCTTTTTACCTCAACGACAAATGCTGCTTTTTAAATTAAATGGACCTGAGCACCCATCAGAAGTATGGGCACTTCACCTTCCAACACTTCAGGCCCAGTCGTTAATAAATATAAGCAAATCTCTCATAGAAGGAAAACTAACCAAGCCAAGACTGGTATCCTATCGTTCATTTGACGGTCTTCAAATCCCTTTCTTTTACTATAAGCCAAAGCCAGCTGCTAAGAAACTTCCAGTTGTCATCTATCTTCATGGCGGACCGGAAAGTCAAAGCCGGGCGTCCTACAATCCACTTTTGCAATATTTACTAAGCCAGGGCTATGCCATCACAGCACCTAATTTCCGTGGAAGCACAGGGTACGGAAAGACGTATACCCATTTGGATGATGTACGGAAACGGATGGATGCTGTAAAAGATGTGATATCCCTAGTGGATTGGCTCAAACAAGATCCAGATATTGATGCGAGTAAAATCTCTGTTCTCGGAGGAAGTTATGGTGGATTTTTGACGCTTGCGGCGATCAGTCACTATCCCAATTTATGGGCGGCTGCAGTTGATATTGTAGGAATGTCGAGCCTGCGAACGTTTATCCAAACAACCAGTCCCTGGAGGAAGCGGCTTAGAGAAATTGAATACGGTACGGTTGAACAGGACTCGGATTTTTTTAATCAGGTTGATCCTCTTAATCATGCTGACGAAATTACGGCTCCCTTGCTAGTCATCCACGGCGTAAATGACCCACGTGTCCCCATTGGCGAGTCGGAGCAAATCGTCAATAAACTGAAGCAACGAGGACATCCCGTTACCTATCTTCGCATTGAAGGGGAGGGGCATAACTTAGTGAAACCAGAGGATAAAGTCTATGTTTACTCTATGGTGGCTGCTTTTCTTGAGCAATATATGGGACGTGATTAATATAAAAACTCACCGAAAAGGGGAGTTGGGCATTTAATTATGGACTCGTTCTTCCTTCATAACTGTGCCGATGCGGAGTCCTTTATTCTACTATGTGAAGGGATGTACTTAAACAAACGGGTGCAAAAGTTCAAGAACAGGGATTGCTCTGGCGATCCCGTTTTCTTATTGAGCTAACGGGTACGTTTAGTTTAACAAGACATGAACGTAGGATCTTCCACAATCGGGCGCTTTTCTGTAACAAAGAACAGCGCTTATTTTCATTATAGGGCCAGATTGTGAAATAACATCTTAGAGAATATGAAGGTTTGTACTTTAGCTAAAGGGAGTTTAGTTGAGTAAGAGGAAAAGATAAGAAGATGTCGAATTTATATACTTGTTGAAATTGAGGACTTGGAGGATACATTTTGAAGAAATATGAGTTTAAAAATAACATTCCAACATTGGAAGAATACAAATATTTGTGCGAGTCTGTGGGATGGACTAATTATATGAATTTTGAAGTGGTGGAAACATCACTGAAGAATTCTATTCACTGCATCACAGTCAAGGATAATGAACAAATTGTTGGTATGGGGAGAATTGTTAGCGATGGGGCTATTTATTTCTATATCCAAGATATAGTGGTTCATCCAGATTATCAGAAAAATGGTATTGGGAAAGAAATAATGAATATTTTGGTTGAATACTTAAATCGGAATGCCCCTGATAAGGCGTTTGTCGGTTTGTTTGCATCACAAGGGAAAGAATCGTTCTATGAAAAATATGATTTTAAAGATTACTCACCAAACATGACGGGGATGTTTACTGTAATTTCAAAAAAATAAACATAATGGATTTTTAATTGTAGGAGAAGACATCAATCAATATTAAAGAAATTGTTCTCGCAGTAACCTTTTCATTATTAAGCTAAAGGGATGCTTATCTTCAATAAGATCGTCCATAATCGGGCGCTTTTCTGGACAAGTATCAGCGCTTATTTTCATTATAGGGCCAGATTGTGGAATAACATTTAATAAGGAATTTGCAGAGTCTATTTTAGATGTTGTTCCTTTAAAGGAACAACATTCTGAGCAAGTCACTAAAGTTTTATTTGAAATTTCAGGAAATGAAAAAATAGAAACGGTAAATATGAAATATAAAGCTGGGTGGGAATCTTTTTGTATATCTTCTCAGTGTGGATGTAATTTCGGGTGTAAATTTTGTGCAACAGGTGACATTGGATTAAAAAGAAATTTGACTTCAGATGAAATAACTGACCAAATCCTCCATTTTTACTTACAAGGTCACTCAATTGATAGTATTTCTTTTATGGGGATGGGAGAAGCGTTAGCCATTGTACATGTTTTTGATGCCTTAGATGTACTCACTGATCCTACGCTGTTTGCTTTAAGCCCTCGTAGGTTATCTATTTCAACTATTGGTATTATACCAAGTATAAAAAAATGACTCTGAATTATCCGCAAGTCTATTTGACGTTTTCGTTACATTCTCCTTTTAATTACCACGAAGTAAGTTGATGCCGATTAATGATAGGTATCCATTATTGGATGTAATGGACACATTAGATGAGCATATACGAATAACATCAAGAAAAGTATATATTGCTTATATTATGTTACCTGGTGAATGATTCTATTGACCATGCTAAAGAAATAGTAATTCTATTAAAAGGTCGATATAAAGAAGGACGTTTATATCATGTAAATTTAATCAGATATAACCCAATCGTCAGTTCTCCTTTAAGGTTCGGAGAAGTTGATGAAGGTCATGTTGTTAATTTTTACAAAAAATTAAAATCATCAGGTATTAATGTGACCATTAGAAGTCAATTTGGAATTGATATAGATGCTGCTTGTGGTCAATTGTATGGAAATTATCAAAAGAGCAACAAGCAGTAATTTGAGGTGAAGATGATGCTGATATTGTATTCCATAAAAAAAATTGTTAATATAAAAATACAATTATGAGAGGACTGATGGATGGACAATGATTAACTAATCTATATTTTTATTTGAAATGAATAACTTCAAACTACAAAATATAGGATTAGTCTATCCATTTTTATAAATCGGTTTACACTTTATTTGTCATGATTCCAATGGCAAAAAAGAACTTATTTAATATAAGTGAAAGACTAATCCTTCCAATTACAAATTGGGAGGATTTTTTATTCTCCCATAGTTAAGATTGATATTTTTTAATCTGTAACTTAAATCAAATAAATAAAGGAGAGAGAGAAATGAGCAATTCAGATACTATTGTTACGCATGTAATACTCCGTATAAGTCGTTAATATCCATCAAACTAATACGGAGAAACTTAGAATAGATGGATGTGCCGACTTTGTATAGAAAGCAAAAAGTATTGATATACGAAGGAGGAATTATCATGTCAATGATACATGTTCAAGATTTAACTTTTGCTTATCCAGGCAGCTTTGACAATATTTTTGAAGGTGTGAACTTTCAAATAGATACGGATTGGAAACTTGGATTTATCGGTAGAAATGGACGAGGTAAAACAACATTCTTTAATTTATTATTAGGAAATTATGAGTATAGTGGGAAAATCATTTCTTCGGTAGAATTTAATTATTTCCCTTATCCAGTTTCGGATAAAAACAAGTATACTTATGAAATCTTTGAAGAAATTTGCCCCCAAGCAGAAGATTGGGAATATCTTCGTGAAATATCCTATCTAAATGTTGATGCCGAGGTCATGTACCGACCATTTAAAACATTATCAAATGGAGAACAAACAAAGGTGTTGCTTGCTGCACTTTTTTTGACTGAGGGTCAATTTCTTTTAATTGATGAGCCAACCAATCATCTAGACACTGATGCACGAAAGATGGTCTCTGATTATCTAAGCAAGAAAAAAGGGTTTATTTTAATTTCACATGACAGAATCTTTTTAGATCGATGCGTTGACCATATCTTATCTATAAATAGGGCAAATATTGAAGTTCAAAGTGGTAACTATTCTTCTTGGAAGTTAAATTTTGATAGACAGCAGGAACACGAAGAGGCAACTAATGATCGTCTACAAAAAGACATAGGGAGATTAAAACAGTCTTCAAAGCGTTCAGCAGGTTGGTCTAATCAAGTGGAAGCTTCCAAAAATGGGACAACGAATTCGGGTTCTAAGTTGGACAAGGGTTTTGTAGGACATAAAGCGGCAAAGATGATGAAGAGAGCAAAGAACCTTGAATCAAGGCAACAAAAAGCTATTGAGGAAAAGTCAAAACTGCTAAAAAATGTGGAAAAAACTGAGTCATTAAAATTAGAACCATTGGAATTTCAGTCAAATGAATTGATTGTTTTGGCTGATGTGTCTATTAAGTACGATGACCAAATAGTGAATAAGCCAATTAGCTTTAAAGTTGAACAAGGTGACCGAATTGTACTTGATGGAAAGAATGGAAGTGGAAAAAGTAGTATCCTAAAACTAATTCTAGGAAATCCAATACAGCATACAGGCTCAATGAATTTAGGTTCAGGCCTTATCATTTCCTATGTCCAACAAGATACTTCTCATTTGAAGGGACTGTTATCGGACTTTATTGAGGAGCATGAGATTGATGAAACGTTATTTAAATCCATCTTACGTAAGTTGGATTTTGACCGAATTCAATTTGAGAAAGATATATCCCATTATTCTGGTGGACAAAAGAAAAAGCTGCTTATAGCCAAAAGTTTATGTGAAAAAGCTCATTTATATATTTGGGATGAACCGTTAAATTTTATTGATATTTATTCGCGCATGCAGATTGAAGAGCTTATTCAAAGATTTAATCCCACAATGGTTATTGTTGAGCATGATCAGGCATTTCAACAAACAGTTGCAACAAAAACTATATATATGTAGTTAAATATGAAAAATTGAAGATATTATCATTAAACAATAGGGAGCATTAATTCAAAAGGATTAATGCTCTTTTTCGTTGAAGTTTCTTCTTGAGCTAAATGGCAGATAAAGTTGAAGAAGGATTTTTTGGGTTTTTATGGAATGTATTACCTCAAGAAGTCTGGTATTGATGTAATATTCACATTGTGATTAACCAGACAGTGGGAGGAGTTTAAAATGTCATTAAAAGCAGGAGACATTATTACGTTTGAACGAACTTTTACAGTGAGGGATGTTGAATTATTTACTGAGATTTCAGGGGATGAAGGGATACATCATATAACCCCAGATGAACAAGGAAGACTTGTCATTCAAGGGTTACTAACGGCAACTCTGCCAACAAAAGTAGCTGGAGATAATAACGTACTGGCTCGTAGTACGAGTTTTGAGTTTTTAAGACCTGTTTTTACAGGAGATACAATAGTTTGTATAGTTAAAATTGAGAAATACGAAAGGCAAGAAAATGATAGAACAGCGTTTGTTGCATCCTTTTTATGTAAAAATCAGAATGAAAAAGAAGTATTGAAAGGAGATGTATCAGGCGTAATTCTTTAAACTTTATTATAATATCGGGAGCAATATCGAAATCTCAATACTGTCATTATACGGTTTTTCTTATTCCGCAAACGGGTCAGCATTCCTGTAATGACTAACAGAGTTAATATATGTAAAACTAGATAGTTTGTGAATAAATGTACTGATATGAACGAAACTGTCAATGCTCCCTACACAAATTGATTTTGGTTTTGGTTTTTGGGCAACTTTAAGATGAGAAGCTTTTTTCGGTTCGGGTGCAAGAGTTGAAGATCCAGCTGCCAATTTTGGCGGCTTTCTTCATAAGCTAAGTGGCAGTTTAGTTGAACAATCGTCATTAGCTTTTTTCCACAATCGGGCCAGATTGTTGAAGAATCATGAACAGTAAACATACTGGAGAAAGATTGTTTGTGAAAAGTTACATTTAAGCTATCGAGGTAGGATAAAGATTTTCTCATGATTCAAAAAAATTTATTTTCCCTTGACTCTTACGTTACGTAACAGTTTATAGTGAAGATACCGGTAAAAATTCTAGCGAAATAAGGGGGTGAATATTTTAGTTTCAGGTAAGAAGAAATGGAAGACAGGGGAACTTGCAAAGTTAACAGGTTTAACGATTCGGACCTTGCGGTATTATGACCAAATTGAATTGTTCTCACCATCAGACTATTCAGAATCAGGATATCGCCTATATAACGCCACAGATCTTTCGCGGTTACAGCAAATTCTTAGTCTAAAAGATTTAGGATTAACGCTAGAGGAAATTAAATCGATCCTGGCCGACGATACGTATAATCCTATTGAAGTGGTGACTCTTCAAATAGAACGTTTAAGAGAAAATATAAGAGTTCAACAGAAGCTGTTAAAAGATTTACAAAATGTATCTGAGATTTTGCAAACGAAAGAGACATTGACGGTTCAAGATTTTACAAATTCAATTGGAATGATGAAAAAAAGTCATGAAAATTATTTTAACGGGCGCCAAAAGAATATGGAGCGCCAATTTGATCGACTTGGCGAATTCCTTTCTAATCATCCGTCTCACCAAAAAAGGAGGAAGTAAGAATGAAAAAACACTTTGCAACGCACGATACCTTTGTTATTGAAAAGGTGTATAATTTCACACCTGAAGTGGTATTCGCTGCATGGGCGGACCCAGTGCTTAAAGCAAAATGGTTTACTGAGGCGGAAGAGTTTGATTTTCGAGTGGGTGGACAAGAGATAAATCATGGCGGCCCTCCAGGAGGTCCTGTTTACACATTTAAGGCTCACTATAAGGAGATCATTCCTGACCACCGTATTGTCTATTCTTACACCATGGATCTCGATGAAACGCGGATTTCCGTTTCTGTAGCAACGGTCGAGTTTAAACAAATTGATGAAGGAACAC
>CAYNUT010000138.1:0-9086 GCA_964400595.1 uncultured Neobacillus sp.
AATCATGACTAAAGAACAAATCATTGAAGCAGTTAAAAATATGACTGTTTTAGAACTTAACGATCTAGTAAAAGCAATCGAAGAAGAATTCGGCGTAACTGCTGCAGCTCCTGTAGCTGTTGTTGGCGGTGCTGGTGCAGCAGCTGCTGAAGAAAAAACAGAATTCGATGTAATCCTTGCTGGCGCTGGCGACCAAAAAATCAAGGTTATCAAAGTTGTTCGTGAAATCACAGGTCTTGGTCTTAAAGAAGCAAAAGATCTTGTTGACAACACTCCAAAGCCACTTAAAGAAGGCGTTTCTAAAGAAGAAGCTGAACAAATCAAGGCTAAGCTTGATGAAGTTGGAGCAAGCGTTGAAGTTAAGTAATTAAAAAAAGCGGAAGCGCCCGCTTAGCGAAGTATACTAGTTGCAGGGCGCTGGAGCTAGACAGTTTTAATAAAAAAGCTCGCTGCATAAGCGAGCTTTTTTTGACTATCCTCAAGAACCTTCAATTAAAAACTCCTCAGGAGGTGAGTTGGATGTCTGATCACTACTATTCCCGAACTCAAAAGGCTGCAAGTGACCCGCAATATTGGGACTTTACGTTAAGAAATAATCATTTCCGCTTTAAAACAGATAATGGTGTTTTTTCAAAGAGAGAAGTGGATTTTGGCTCACGCCTTTTAATCGAATCATTTGAAATGCCTGCTGTGGAAGGTGCTGTTCTTGATGTGGGCTGCGGATATGGCCCTATCGGTCTTTCGGTTGCCAAACACTTTACCGATCGTACGGTACATATGGTCGATGTAAATGAAAGGGCGATAGAATTAGCTAAAGAAAATGCCGCGTTAAATCAAATTGAGAATATTAAAATCTATGAAAGCGACCGTCTGTTAAATGTGAAGGAAGAGGGTTTTGCTGCCATCCTTACAAACCCGCCGATTCGGGCAGGGAAAAAGACAGTTCATGATATCTTTGAGCAAAGCTTTGAGCGCCTTGCTGCACAGGGTGAACTCTGGGTTGTCATTCAAAAGAAGCAAGGAGCGCCATCCGCACTTGAAAAGTTAAAACATTTATTTTCCCATGTAGAAACAATGGACAAATCAAAAAGCTATTTTATTTTTAAAGCAAAAAAATAGTTGACTCAAAAATGTCGTTGTGGTAGCATTATAAAATGCCATCATAATAATTTCCCAATAATTCCTTAAAACACTTAATTTATTAAGTATAAAATAGGAATGAGAAGGAAATGATGACAAAATAATAGTCAAAATGTGAAAATGTGGTTTTTGAGCAAAAAACCCTTTTTTCTTTTTGTCTTATGGAAACGGGCATCTGTTCCTTCTATAAGACGTAATAGATTTTTTAAATAACGCTTGATTTGAGGGGTGAATCAGTTGACAGGTCAACTAGTTCAGTATGGACGACACCGCCAACGAAGAAGTTACGCACGAATCAGTGAAGTTTTAGAATTACCAAATCTTATCGAAATCCAAACCTCTTCATATCAATGGTTTCTTGATGAGGGATTGCGTGAAATGTTCCAGGATATTTCACCGATTGAAGACTTTACTGGTAACCTATCACTTGAATTTATTGATTACAATCTTGGCGATCCAAAGTATTCTGTTGAAGAGTCAAAAGAACGGGACGTTACATATTCAGCTCCATTGCGTGTCAAAGTACGTCTAGTAAATAAGGAAACAGGCGAAGTAAAAGATCAAGATGTCTTCATGGGCGATTTTCCGCTTATGACAGAGACAGGAACGTTTGTGATTAACGGTGCGGAACGTGTTATTGTTTCCCAGTTAGTACGTTCACCGAGCGTTTATTTCAATGGAAAGCTCGACAAAAACGGTAAAAAAGGATATACAGCTACTGTCATTCCGAACCGCGGCGCTTGGCTTGAATACGAAACAGATGCCAAGGATGTCGTATATGTCAGAATTGATCGTACTCGGAAACTGCCCGTTACGGTTCTTTTGCGTGCTTTAGGGTTTGGCTCTGATCAAGAAATTATTGAATTGGTCGGTGACAATGAATATATACGGAACACCCTTGAAAAGGATAACACTGAAGGTGTAGACAAGGCGCTTCTTGAAATTTATGAACGTCTTCGTCCTGGTGAACCGCCTACCGTTGATAACGCGAAAAGCTTATTAGTTTCTCGTTTCTTTGATCCAAAACGTTATGACCTTGCCAATGTAGGTCGTTATAAAATTAATAAAAAGCTTCATATTAAAAACCGCCTATTTAATCAGCGATTAGCGGAAACACTTGCCGATCCTGAAACAGGCGAGATTATTGCTGAAAAAGGAACTGTCCTGGACAGGAGACACCTTGACAAAATTATCCCGGCGCTTGAGAAAAATATTAACTTCAAAAGTTATAATCCGGCGGGCGGCGTAGTAGAAGAAGAAATTGTCCTTCAGGGTATTAAAATTTATGCTCCTGGCACTGAAAGTGAAAAAGTAATTAACGTTTTAAGTAACGCCTATGTTGCTGAACCGATTAAAAATATTACTCCTGCCGATATCATTGCATCCATCAGCTATTTCTTTAATCTATTGCATGGAGTAGGCAATACTGATGATATCGACCATTTGGGCAACCGACGTCTTCGCTCTGTTGGTGAGCTCCTGCAGAATCAATTCCGTATCGGTTTATCGCGTATGGAGCGCGTTGTCCGTGAAAGAATGTCGATTCAGGATACAGCAACGATTACGCCTCAGCAATTGATTAATATTCGTCCGGTAATTGCTTCAATTAAAGAATTCTTTGGAAGCTCGCAGTTATCCCAGTTTATGGACCAAACAAATCCGCTTGCGGAATTAACCCATAAACGCCGTTTATCTGCATTGGGACCAGGTGGATTAACCCGCGAACGTGCCGGTTTTGAGGTTCGTGATGTTCACTACTCTCACTATGGCCGGATGTGTCCAATTGAGACGCCGGAAGGTCCGAACATTGGTCTAATTAACTCATTATCATCCTATGCAAAGGTTAATCGCTTCGGATTTATTGAAACACCATACCGTCGCATCGACCCTGATACTGGAAAAGTGACTGGGCGAATTGATTATCTAACTGCTGATGAACAGGATTTATATGTAGTGGCCCAAGCAAATTCTCGTTTAGGAGAAGATGGGGCATTCTTAGACGAAGAGATTGTTGCTCGTTTCCGTGATGAAAACGTAGTAGTAAACAGAAGTCGAATTGATTACATGGATGTATCGCCAAAACAGGTTGTTTCTGCGGCAACAGCGTGTATTCCGTTCCTTGAAAACGATGACTCCAACCGTGCCTTGATGGGTGCGAACATGCAGAGGCAGGCTGTTCCGCTTATGCAGCCGGAAGCACCAAGAGTTGGTACCGGAATGGAATATGTATCTGGTAAAGACTCCGGTGCAGCGGTTATTTGTAAGCATGATGGTATTGTAGAGCATGTGGAAGCCAGGCAGGTATGGGTTCGCAATATTAAAGAAGTTGACGGGCAGGAAGTAAAGGGCGATCTGCAAAAATATCGCTTGTTGAAATTTGTCCGCTCCAACCAAGGTACCTGCTATAACCAGCGTCCAATCGTTAAGGTTGGCGACCGCGTAACAAAAGGTGAAATTCTCGCAGATGGTCCATCTATGGAACTTGGTGAATTAGCACTTGGACGAAATGTCCTTGTTGCCTTCATGACATGGGATGGCTACAACTATGAGGATGCCATCATTATGAGCGAACGCCTTGTTAAAGATGATGTTTATACTTCGATCCATATTGAAGAATATGAATCAGAATCTCGTGATACAAAACTTGGACCGGAAGAAATCACCCGTGATATTCCGAACGTTGGGGAAGATGCCCTAAGAAATCTGGATGAGCGCGGTATTATTCGCACGGGTGCTGAAGTGAAAGACGGAGACCTTCTCGTTGGTAAAGTAACACCTAAAGGTGTGACAGAATTAACGGCAGAAGAACGTCTGCTGCATGCCATTTTTGGTGAAAAAGCACGTGAAGTCCGCGATACTTCTCTTCGTGTTCCACACGGCGGAGGCGGAATTGTTCACGATGTAAAAGTGTTTAACCGTGAAGATGGCGATGAATTACCGCCTGGTGTAAACCAGCTCGTTCGTGTTTATATCGTTCAAAAGCGGAAAATTCATGAAGGCGATAAAATGGCCGGACGCCACGGAAATAAAGGGGTTATCTCGAGGATATTGCCTGAAGAAGATATGCCGTTCCTGCCTGATGGCACACCGGTTGATATCATGTTAAACCCATTAGGGGTACCATCACGTATGAATATCGGTCAGGTGCTTGAGCTTCATTTAGGAATGGCAGCAAGGCAGCTGGGTATTCATGTGGCAACACCTGTATTTGACGGAGCCCGGGAAGAAGATGTTTGGGCAACGATTGAAGAAGCAGGTATGGCCCGCGATGCAAAAACAGTTCTATATGACGGCCGTACAGGGGAGCCATTCGATAACCGGGTATCTGTCGGTGTCATGTACATGATTAAACTGGCTCACATGGTTGATGACAAATTGCATGCCCGCTCTACAGGACCTTACTCACTTGTTACGCAGCAGCCGCTTGGCGGTAAAGCCCAGTTTGGCGGCCAGCGTTTTGGTGAGATGGAGGTTTGGGCACTGGAAGCATACGGTGCAGCATATACACTTCAAGAAATTCTTACGGTTAAATCAGATGACGTCGTGGGTCGTGTGAAGACATACGAAGCCATTGTAAAAGGTGAAAATGTCCCTGAACCTGGCGTCCCTGAATCATTTAAGGTATTGATTAAAGAACTTCAAAGCTTAGGTATGGATGTAAAAATCCTTTCAGGTGATGAAAAAGAAATTGAAATGCGCGATATGGAAGACGATGACGACTTACAGCAAGTCGACACATTAAATATTGCACCAGAACCACTTGAGTCAGAGAAGGTCGGCTCAAAAGAGTAATAATATCAGCTTGAGCGCACTGTTGTGCGCTCCGAGCTTTCATATGCAATAAGGGAAAACCTGTGTAGATTAAAAGGGAGGTAGGCCCCTTGCTGGACGTTAATAATTTTGAGTATATGAAGATTGGCCTTGCTTCACCGGATAAGATCCGTTCATGGTCATTCGGAGAAGTGAAAAAGCCTGAAACAATTAACTATCGTACATTAAAGCCTGAAAAGGACGGTTTGTTCTGTGAGCGTATTTTCGGTCCAACAAAGGATTGGGAATGTCACTGCGGAAAGTACAAGCGCGTCCGATATAAAGGCGTAGTCTGTGACCGATGCGGCGTTGAAGTAACGCGGGCAAAGGTACGCCGTGAACGGATGGGGCATATTGAACTTGCTGCACCTGTATCGCATATATGGTACTTTAAAGGGATCCCAAGCCGAATGGGACTAGTTTTAGATATGTCTCCAAGGGCTTTGGAGGAAGTCATTTATTTTGCTTCCTATGTTGTGACTGAATCCGGTGATACTGCTCTTGATAGGAAACAACTTTTATCTGAGAAGGAATACCGCGCCTATCGTGAAAAGTATGGAAACAAATTCCAGGCTTCGATGGGTGCAGAAGCGATTAAAAAGCTTCTTTCCGATATCGATTTAAATAAAGAAGTGGATATTTTAAAAGAAGAACTGAAGACAGCACAAGGTCAGCGCCGCACACGGGCAATTAAGCGTCTTGAAGTCTTAGAGGCATTCCGCAACTCCGGGAATGAACCTTCCTGGATGATTCTCGACGTACTTCCGGTTATTCCACCAGAACTTCGTCCGATGGTTCAATTGGATGGCGGAAGATTTGCAACATCTGACTTAAATGATCTTTACCGCCGTGTTATTAACCGTAACAACCGCTTAAAACGTTTATTAGACCTTGGCGCACCAAGCATTATCGTGCAAAACGAAAAACGGATGCTTCAAGAAGCAGTAGATGCCTTAATTGATAACGGACGTCGCGGCCGGCCGGTAACAGGCCCGGGTAACCGCCCGTTAAAATCACTTTCCCATATGTTAAAAGGAAAGCAGGGCCGTTTCCGTCAAAACTTGCTTGGTAAGCGTGTTGACTATTCTGGACGTTCTGTTATTGTCGTTGGTCCTAACTTAAAAATGTATCAGTGCGGTCTTCCGAAAGAAATGGCATTGGAACTTTTCAAGCCTTTTGTCATGAAGGAGCTTGTAGAAAAAGGATTAGCTCACAATATTAAATCAGCTAAGCGAAAAATTGAACGGGTATCCCCAGATGTTTGGGATGTACTTGAAGATGTTATTAAGGAGCATCCGGTTTTATTAAACCGTGCCCCTACATTGCATAGATTGGGAATCCAGGCATTTGAACCAACACTAGTTGAAGGTCGGGCAATCCGCCTGCATCCGCTTGTATGTACAGCATACAACGCCGACTTCGATGGTGACCAAATGGCTGTTCACGTGCCGCTTTCGTCAGAAGCGCAGGCAGAAGCAAGACTGTTAATGCTTGCAGCGCAAAACATCTTGAACCCTAAAGACGGAAAACCGGTTGTTACTCCTTCCCAGGACATGGTTTTAGGTAACTACTACCTGACATTGGAAAGAGAAGGCACCGTCGGCGAGGGTATGATTTTTAAAGATACAAACGAAGCTGTTCTTGCCTATCAAAATGGCTATGCTCACCTGCATACCCGTGTAGCTGTTCATGCCGGTTCATTAGGAAATGAAACATTTACAGAAGAACAAAACAATCAGCTGCTGATTACAACGGTTGGTAAACTGGTGTTTAATGAAATTCTGCCAAAATCATTCCCTTATATCAATGAACCAACAAGAAACAACTTAGAAGTTAAAACACCAGAGAAGTATTTTGTTGAAAAAGGTGAAGACATCAGGGCAAAAATTAAAGAAATGCCATTGATTGATCCATTTAAAAAGAAAATTCTTGGAAATATTATTGCGGAAGTATTCAAGCGTTTCAAAATTACAGAAACATCCAAGATGCTTGACCGTATGAAGGACCTTGGCTTTAAGCACTCAACAAAAGCCGGTATTACCGTAGGTGTAGCCGATATCGTCGTTCTTGGCGAAAAGCAGCAGATCCTGCAGGAAGCACAGGCAAAGGTAGATAATGTGACAAAGCAATTCAGACGTGGTTTAATCACTGAAGACGAACGCTATGATCGTGTTATCGCCATCTGGAGTGCGGCGAAGGATACCATTCAAGGCAAGTTGATGAAATCATTAAATAAAACAAATCCAATCTTCATGATGAGTGATTCCGGTGCCCGTGGTAACGCCTCTAACTTTACCCAGCTTGCCGGAATGCGCGGATTGATGGCTAACCCTGCCGGCCGGATTATCGAGCTGCCAATCAAATCAAGTTTCCGTGAAGGTTTAACCGTATTAGAGTACTTTATCTCCACTCACGGAGCTCGTAAAGGTCTTGCCGATACAGCACTTAAAACAGCTGACTCTGGTTACTTGACACGCCGTCTTGTTGACGTGGCCCAAGATGTTATTGTCCGTGAAGATGACTGCGGAACCGACCGTGGCTTTACAATCAGCGCTTTAAAAGACGGTACGGAAATCATCGAAGGATTGGATGAACGCTTAATTGGCCGTTATGCCCGTAAAGCTATCAGACATCCTGAAACGAAGGAAGTACTTGTTCCTGAAAATGGCTTAATTACTGAAGATTTAGCTGAAATCATTGTAGGAGCAGGAATTGAAACGGTGAAAATCCGTTCTGCCTTTACATGTAATACCCGTCATGGTGTATGTAAGAAGTGTTATGGCCGAAACTTGGCAACTGGTCAAGAGGTCGAAGTAGGCGAAGCGGTTGGTATTATCGCTGCTCAATCCATCGGTGAACCAGGTACACAGTTAACAATGCGTACATTCCATACAGGCGGTGTTGCCGGGGACGATATTACCCAAGGTTTACCGCGTATTCAGGAGATTTTTGAAGCGCGAAATCCTAAAGGCCAGGCCGTTATTTCTGAAATTGAAGGTGTTGTTGTCGGTATTAATGAAGGCCGCGACCGCCAGCATGAAATTGTCGTTCAAGGCGAAGTGGAATCCCGTACCTATACGGCACCTTACACAGCCCGTTTAAAGGCTGCTGTTAACGACCGCGTCGAACGCGGACAGGAATTAACAGAAGGTTCCATTGATCCAAAAGAATTAATCAGAGTAAAAGACGTGACATCCGTTCAAGAATACCTGCTTCGTGAAGTGCAAAAAGTTTACCGGATGCAGGGGGTTGAAATCGGAGATAAGCACGTTGAAGTTATGGTTCGACAGATGCTCCGCAAGGTTCGTGTCAGTGATGCAGGTGAAACAGATGTTCTTCCAGGTACACTTCTTGACATTCATCAATTTACAGATGCGAATGAAAAAGCCTTGCTGGCAGGAAAGATGCCTGCAACTGGACGTCCTGTATTACTCGGTATTACTAAAGCTTCACTTGAAACAGATTCATTCCTATCTGCAGCATCGTTCCAGGAAACAACAAGAGTTCTTACCGATGCAGCAATCAAGGGCAAGCGTGATGAATTGCTTGGCTTAAAAGAAAATGTTATTATCGGAAAGCTTGTGCCGGCTGGAACAGGAATGCAGCGCTACCGCAAAGCAGAGCCTGTACTTCGTGATACAACTTCTGAAGAAACCGTTACAATTGACTAATTAAGAATACGGTATCTGCCTGATAGCAGATACCGTATTTTAAGGAAAAATTAATTCTCCTTATTGACATCCAATAGTGAAGATGATAATATATCAAAGGTGCTCCTATTCACCTGATACTTTGGAGGATATGACCAATGTCTTATGAAAAAGTATTACAGGCACAAAGTGTAGTTATAGGAACAAAACAAACGGTAAAAGCACTAAAGGAAGGTCAAGTACTGGAGCTTATTGTTGCACAGGATGCCGAGCCTAAGGTTACGGCCAATGTTGTGAATGAAGCGAAAAGTGTAAACGTTCCGGTTCTTTATGTTGACTCGATGAAAAAACTCGGGAAAGCATGCGGAATAGAAGTTGGTGCGGCTGCTGTTGCTATTATTCGTTAAAAACTGTTTTTGTAGATAGAGAAGTCTGCAAAAACTTTGTTTTTGCAAAAAAATGAACCACCTGGATGTGTGGGCTTAC
>CAYNUT010000139.1:0-9082 GCA_964400595.1 uncultured Neobacillus sp.
AAACAGCATTAAAGGTAGTAAAGAAAGAGTCAGTAGACAAATTCATCCCGGTTTCATTAGATCTAGTAAAATAGTATAATCTTTATTTGTAGATACTAAAGGACCATTCCTGCAAAAAGAATGGTCCTATTTTTTTCAATGGGTGTTTTTCTTTTTGGAAATAGGTATGTGCGGGCCGCACCAGGCCTAAAGACAAATCCGCTTGCAAGATTTGCAGTCGGTTTTTTTCAATACATCAGGAAAGATGGAAAACCGTAATTTCCGGGCGACAATAAAAACGGACGGCCAGCTGGGAGGTGCCAATCCCAACGTGGTAGAGCCCATCCACATAGTGAACAGCCAAGTAATTTCGAATTAGGGGCCCGATAAATGGCAGCCGGACCTGGCCCCCATGGGAGTGCCCGGAAAACTGTGCGCTGATTGGGTATTTGCTGCTTTCATCGGCAAAATCAGGCTCGTGCGCGAGCAGCAGCACACAATCATCCTTCGACAGGTCCGCAACGGCTTTTTCCATATCAGGAAGGCCGTATAAAACATCATCGGTGCCGGCAACATAAAGACGCTGCCCTTCAGTCTCGATGAAATCGTGGTTATTTTCTAAAAAGGTGAACCCAGAACGCCCGAATACTTGGATTACGTTATTTTTTGAGGAATAATCGTGGTTGCCGATGACAGCCCATTTCCCGCCTCGGGGCATTTTTAACTCCTTCAGCAGCGGGATGGCAAGCTCCGGATTTGGGTAGGCATTCTGGATGAGGTCCCCCGTGAAAAAAATAATATCCGGGTTAAGGTCATTTATTTGCTTGATCACAGTCTTCAAATCTTGTGGCCCGTAGTGAAAACCTAAATGAATATCGCTGAACTGGACAATTTTCCAGCCATGAAAAGCCTTTGGGAGATTTTTTAATTTAAGCTGAATCTCTTTAATTTGATACCAGAAACGCTCAGCCTTGAAGGAGTATGCACCCGTCATCATACCGGCAGTCATCAAGCCTAAATACAGTTTCCCAGCTTTTTTCAAAAAAGTACGGCGAGTGAGTAGATTCGATTCCGTTTGTAATTCCAGCATGGCTGACTCCTTTCAAAGCTTATCCGGCAGATTTTCCAGAACGGCTCTTCCAAAACATAGCGACATAAGGCACCGCAATCAGGATGAGTCCTCCTATTTTTATAAATAGATTTTCAGCTGCTAAAATAGCATAGATTCCGAAAAAACCGAACAAAAAGGGAAGTATGATAGGTATAAGTAGCAGCATCACTGCCAAAATCAGTATCCCGTAGAAAATAGCTGCAATGGGCCCGCCAAACATGTCTTCCATATGCCTAAAAATGGTTTTTACCATATGTCCAATCATTCATTCTCATCCTTACTATACCGTTTTCTGTAATAATTCTCCAATTTTACAGACTATTCCTCCAATTTTAATCAATTTGATGCATTTCAATTCGGTGCCTGACACCATCCGTGGACAAAATCATCACTTTTGTCCGTATGGGGTGGACAAAATGTGGAAAACGTCTTTTTGTGGTGCCTGACACCATGGTTTGGTAAAATGTCCATTGTTAGTTAAAAATAGTGATAGAGTCTTTTTACTTATTTTTGGTTAGGGGGAGCGCCGTTGAAACAAACGATCAAACCAACGGACAAGCGTTTTAAGATTGCTCATAGGGAGGCTATAATCGGAGTCGTCCTGGTTATTATTAATTTTATCTGGTGGTATGGGTTTGGTTATGGACTCGGTTCCGATAAAGTTGAAAACTATACATATATATATGGTCTGCCGGCCTGGTTTTTTTACAGCTGCATCCTCGGCTCCATCGTCATGATCATCCTTGTCATCTTGGCTGTGAAATTTTTCTTTAAGGATGTACCCTTTGAGGATGAAATGAGGGATAGCGAATGAACTGGGCAGTCATAGCGCCATTAGTTATTTTCCTTTTCGTCATTTTTGCAGTCGGCTTCTGGTCACACAAATTTGTCCTTAAATCAAATTCCTTTCTAGAGGAATATTTTTTAGGGGAGCGACAAATGGGCGGCTTCATCCTTGCCATGACCATGGTGGCGACATACGGCAGTGCGAGCAGCTTCATCGGCGGTCCTGGAGTTGCTTATACACAGGGCTTGGGCTGGGTTCTTCTTGCCATGGCACAGCTGGCAACTGGCTATTTTACCTTGATGGTGCTGGGGAAGAAATTTGCGATTGTTGCCCGCCAATACAAAGCCATCACCCTGATTGACTTCCTAAAAGAACGATATCAGAGTAAAACCGTTGTGTTACTCTCGGCAGCAAGTATTATAATCTTTTTGTTTTCATCTATGACAGCCCAGTGGATTGGCGGGGCCCGCCTGGTGGAGTCAATCACGGGACTCTCGTATACGACAGCGTTACTAATCTTTGTTTTTTCTGTTCTTATTTTCGTAATTGTCGGCGGCTTCCGTGCAGTGGCGTTAACAGATGCCGTGCAGGGCGTTGTGATGTTTACCGGGACTTTGATCCTGCTCATTGCGACGATTAAAGCAGGCGGGGGAATCCCTAACATTATCAGCGATCTGGCGGCGGAAAATCCGAATTTAATCAGCCCTTTTGGTGCGAAACGGGATTTGACTCCAGCTTTTGTTTCTTCTTTTTGGATCTTAGTTGGCGTTGGGGTTGTCGGCTTGCCCCAGATTACCGTCCGGGCAATGTCTTATAAAAATTCCAGGGCGATGCACAGTGCTATTATTATAGGGACAATTGTCGTGGGCTTTATCATGCTGGGGATGCATTTGATTGGTGTATTTGCCCGTCCGGTCATTCCGGGAGTCAAAATAGGCGATACCGTCATGCCCTTGCTGTCGATGAAAGTGCTGCCTCCATTTGTTGCCGGGATTGTGCTTGCTGCCCCGATGGCCGCAATCATGTCGACGGTAGATGCCCTGCTCATATTAGTAAGCTCAGCATTGGTGAAGGATGTCTATTTGAATTACATCAAGCCTCATGCGGAGGAGTCGCATGTAAAAAAAGTCAGTTTCAGTGTGACTGCCATTATCGGAATCCTCGTTATTTTTTTTGCGTTAAGTCCACCTGATTTAATTGTCTGGCTGAATCTATTCTCGTTCGGAGGTCTCGAGTCTGTCTTTATTTGGCCGGTTATTTTCGGTTTGTACTGGAGCAGGGGGAACAAATACGGGGCAATCACATCCATGATCCTGGGCATGGGTTCCTATGTTTTACTAGACCGGTTTTATCCAAATGCCTTTGGAATGCATACAGTGGTACTGCCAATCCTTATCTCATTTATCGGTTTTGTAGCCGGAAGTCTTGCAACAAAACAAAAGCAGGTGACTATTGGTGCCTGACACCACTCGTGGACAAAAGTGCTGATTTTGTCCGCGTGGTGAGGACACGCTGCGTAGGATAGTGTCCTCCTGAGGTGGACAGGACAAAATGCCAAAAATGTCTTTTTGGGGTGCCTGACACCATAGATGGCACAAACAAAGGCATCAACAAAGGCAGCAGAAATGGCGCCGCAGAAATCATAGAAACATTTTGGTTGCAATTTCGCGGATTAGTTTCTAGAATTAATTATCAGAATTGAATGAATGAGGCGGGGAGGTCCCCAATGGTTATTGTCATTGAATATTTTTCTGCGTTTATAATACCTGGGCTGTTGGTGCTGCTTTTTACGCGGGTTACGTACAACCGGTTTATCGGGCTTGTCTTAACTGTGGCGCTGATTGCCGGTTCTGTATACAAAGGTTACACCAATACTTTTACACTGATTGTCATCGATGCCTTTTCGTTAACGGCCGGCTTCTGGCTCGCTGCTAAAATGAAACAGAAAACAGTGAAAAATAGCTAGCATTTGTAAGTCTGCCGAATTTCTAGGCAGGCTTTTTTGTGCTTAACTCCTTCGGCGGGTGCCGTCTTCATGCGCTATTCTATAAAAAAACGAATATTAGTTCGCATATTATTGGTTAGTTTTTGGTGTATTGTGGTAGAATGGTAATATGATTTTTGAGAATTCACTTTTCAGCGCCATCCCGGGCCAATACCAAGGTTCCCATGTTGAAAAGTGCCAGCTATAAATAGATTCGGATTTTTAAAATACGGGAGGGAGAATTTGTGAAGGACCAGTTTGAATTAGTTTCGAAATACTCACCGCAAGGAGATCAGCCGGAAGCCATCAAGCAATTAGTAGAAGGCATCAGAAACAATATGCGCCACCAAACGCTCCTTGGTGCGACGGGTACGGGAAAGACGTTCACCGTCTCCAATGTGATAAAAGAGGTAAACAAACCTACATTAGTCATTGCCCACAACAAAACGCTGGCCGGCCAGCTTTACAGCGAGTTCAAGGAATTTTTTCCGAACAATGCCGTTGAATATTTTGTCAGCTACTACGATTACTATCAGCCGGAAGCTTATGTTCCACAGACGGATACCTTCATTGAAAAAGATGCCAGCATTAACGACGAGATCGATAAACTGCGGCACTCGGCCACCTCTTCCTTATTTGAGCGGAAGGACGTCATCATCATTGCCAGCGTGTCCTGTATTTACGGCCTCGGTTCGCCGGAAGAATACCGCGAGATGGTGCTGTCGCTCCGCACGGGAATGGAAATTGAGCGCAACCAGCTGCTTCACCGCTTGGTGGATATTCAATATGAACGAAACGACATTGATTTTAAGCGCGGGACGTTTCGCGTGCGCGGAGATGTAGTTGAGATTTTCCCAGTTTCTCGTGACGAACATTGCATCCGCGTCGAATTTTTCGGTGATGAAATCGACCGCATACGTGAAGTCGATGCCTTAACAGGCGAAATCATCGGCGAACGTGAGCACGTCGCAATTTTCCCGGCATCCCACTTCGTTACAAGAGAAGAAAAGATGCGGATAGCCATTGAAAATATTGAAAAAGAACTCGAGGAACAGCTAGCCGTACTAAGAGCGGATAATAAATTACTTGAGGCTCAAAGGATTGAACAGCGGACCCGCTATGACCTTGAAATGATGAGGGAAATGGGCTTCTGCTCCGGAATTGAAAACTATTCGCGCCACCTGACATTACGGCCTGCCGGTTCGACACCATATACTTTGCTCGATTATTTTCCGGAAGATTTTCTGATGGTTATCGATGAATCGCACGTCACGCTGCCCCAGGTCCGAGGCATGTTTAATGGCGACAAAGCCCGGAAGCAGGTGCTCGTCGACCATGGCTTCCGCCTGCCGTCGGCGCTGGATAACCGTCCGCTCATGTTTGATGAGTTCGAAAAACATATCCAAAACATCATTTATGTCTCGGCCACACCTGGCCCCTTTGAGATGGAGCATTCACCAGAAATGGTCGAGCAAATCATCCGTCCGACAGGCCTGCTGGACCCAACCATCGATGTCCGCCCTATTGAAGGGCAAATCGATGACTTAATCGGTGAAATTCAAGACCGGGTTAAGCGGAATGAGCGTGTTCTTATAACAACCCTTACGAAAAAAATGTCTGAGGACTTAACAGACTACCTAAAAGAAATTGGAATTAAGGTGCAATATTTGCATTCAGAGATTAAAACGCTGGAGCGGATTGAAATCATCCGCGAGCTCCGCCTTGGAAAATATGACGTTCTGGTCGGCATCAACCTGCTCAGGGAAGGGCTTGATATCCCTGAGGTGTCACTGGTGACGATTCTTGATGCCGACAAAGAAGGTTTCCTTCGTTCCGAGCGCTCGTTGATCCAGACAATCGGCCGTGCTGCCAGAAATGCCAGCGGCCATGTGATCATGTATGCGGACCGAATGACGGATTCTATGGAAAAAGCGCTTAGTGAAACGAAGCGGCGTCGTGAAATTCAAGAGGAGTATAATAGGAAGCACGGCATCACGCCAAAAACGATTCAGAAGGATATCCGAGAAGTGATTCGTGCGACCCATGCGGCCGAAGACCAGGAAGAGTACAAACCAGCCGCCGGATTCGGCAAGATGTCAAAAAAGGAACGCGACCGCTTAATTGCCGATATGGAAAAGGAAATGAAGGCTGCCGCCAAAGCGCTTGATTTCGAACGCGCCGCGGAGCTTCGTGATTTATTATTTGAATTGAAAGCGGAAGGATGACGTATAAAAATGGCAATGGAAAAATTAATTGTGAAAGGCGCAAGAGCCCACAATTTGAAAAATATTGATGTCACCATTCCGCGTGACAAGCTTGTTGTCTTGACGGGACTTTCAGGTTCCGGAAAGTCCTCGCTTGCCTTTGACACGATTTATGCCGAAGGCCAGCGCCGGTATGTGGAATCTCTGTCGGCTTACGCCCGCCAATTCCTCGGCCAAATGGATAAGCCTGACGTCGATGCGATTGAAGGCCTGTCACCGGCGATATCAATTGATCAAAAAACAACTAGCCGCAACCCGCGCTCGACTGTCGGGACGGTGACAGAAATCTATGATTACTTAAGGTTATTATTTGCCAGGGTCGGCCATCCTACCTGCCCGATACACCATATCGAGATTTCGTCGCAAACCATTGAGCAGATGGTCGACCGGATTCTCGAATACCCTGAGCGGACAAAAATGCAAATCCTTGCCCCGGTCGTTTCCGGCCGCAAAGGCACCCATGTGAAAGTGCTCGAGGATATTAAAAAACAAGGCTTTGTGCGCGTTCGCGTTGACGGGGAAATGCTCGATCTCGGCGATGATATTGAGCTTGAAAAAAATAAAAAGCATTCCATTGAAGTGGTCGTCGACCGGATTGTTGTCAAAGATGGAATTTCCTCCCGGGTAGCTGATTCCCTCGAAACGGCCTTGAAGCTTGGCGAGGGAAAGGTAATTGTCGATGTTATCGGCGAAGAAGAATTGCTGTTTAGTGAAAATCATGCTTGTCCGCACTGTGGTTTTTCCATCGGTGAACTTGAGCCGCGGATGTTTTCCTTTAACAGTCCTTTCGGCGCATGCCCTGAATGTGACGGTCTCGGCTCGAAGCTCGAAGTCGATGTTGATCTTGTGATTCCAAATCGCGACCTCACCCTGAAGCAGCATGCGATTGCCCCGTGGGAGCCGACGAGCTCGCAGTATTACCCGCAGCTGCTGCAGGCGGTCTGTGATCATTACGGCATCGACATGGATATTCCAGTTAAGGACATTCCAGAAAATCTTTTGGAAAAAGTTCTTTACGGCTCCGGCCGTGAAAAAATTTATTTCCGCTATGAGAATGATTTTGGGCAAACCCGCGAGGGCCATGTCGAATTTGAGGGCGTCATCCGCAACGTCGAGCGCCGCTACAAAGAGACAAGCTCCGACTTTATCCGCGAGCAGATGGAAAAGTATATGGGCACGCAGGCATGCCCGACCTGTAAAGGCTTCCGTTTGAAAAAAGAAAGTCTCGCAGTGCTTATTAACGGCAGTCATATCGCACACGTGACGGACCTATCTATTGAGGAAGCCCATCAATTTTTTTCCGAATTAAAGCTGTCGGAAAAAGAAATGCAGATCGCCAAGTTAATTTTTCGTGAAATACGTGAGCGCCTTGGTTTCTTAATCAATGTCGGACTCGATTATTTAACCTTGAGCCGAACAGCCGGAACGCTTTCCGGAGGCGAGGCCCAACGCATCCGCCTGGCGACGCAAATCGGTTCGCGGTTAACTGGCGTGTTATATATTTTAGATGAGCCGTCCATCGGCCTCCATCAGCGCGACAATGACCGCCTGATTGGAACGCTGCAGAGTATGCGTGATATAGGCAATACCTTGATTGTCGTCGAGCATGATGAAGACACGATGCTCGCGGCTGATTATTTAATTGATATTGGTCCAGGTGCCGGTGTCCACGGCGGCATGGTTGTTTCAGCCGGGACACCAGCTGAGGTCATGGCTGACCCCAACTCGCTGACCGGCCAGTACTTGTCCGGCAAGAAGTTCATTCCACTGCCGCTTGAGCGCCGCAAGCCGGATGGCCGTTATGTTGAAATCAAAGGTGCCGCAGAAAACAATTTAAAAAATGTCAATGTAAAGATCCCTCTCGGCATGTTTATTGCCGTAACCGGTGTTTCAGGCTCTGGAAAAAGTACTCTGATCAATGAAATCTTAAGGAAATCGCTTGCGCTTAAGCTGCATAATGCGAAAACGAAGCCTGGCGAGCACAAGAGCATCAAGGGAATTGAGAATTTAGAAAAAGTCATTGATATCGACCAGTCGCCAATTGGCCGGACCCCGCGCTCCAATCCGGCCACCTACACCGGCGTGTTCGATGACATCCGCGATGTGTTTGCTTCGACGAATGAAGCGAAGGTTCGCGGCTACAAAAAAGGCCGCTTCAGCTTTAACGTCAAAGGCGGGCGCTGTGAAGCCTGCCGCGGCGACGGCATCATCAAAATTGAAATGCACTTTTTGCCGGATGTTTATGTTCCGTGTGAAGTGTGCCACGGCAAACGCTATAACCGCGAAACGTTAGAGGTAAAGTACAAAGGGAAAAACATTTCTGATATCCTTGATATGACGGTGGAAGCGGCTGTTGAATTTTTCGAAAACATTCCAAAAATCAGCCGCAAGCTGCAGACCATTCTCGATGTCGGTCTTGGTTATATTACCCTGGGTCAGCCAGCAACGACGCTATCAGGCGGCGAGGCCCAACGCGTCAAGCTTGCCTCCGAGCTGCACCGCCGCTCAAACGGCCGGTCTTTCTACATTTTGGACGAACCGACAACCGGCCTTCATGTCGACGATATTTCACGTTTGCTCGTCGTGCTGCAGCGCCTGGTTGAAAATGGTGATACGGTCTTGTGCATCGAGCACAATCTCGATGTCATCAAAGCCGCTGACTATATTATCGACCTCGGTCCTGAAGGCGGCGACAAGGGCGGGACGATTGTCGCGACGGGAACACCGGAAAAGGTCGCTGAAGTGCCCGAGTCCTACACCGGCAAGTATTTGAAACCAATTCTCGAGCGTGACCGCTTAAGAATGAAGCAGCAAATCGAAGAAAAAAGTACGATAAAAGCAAAATAATTGCTAAGAGCCGAAACCCCTTGCAGGGGATTTGGCTCTTTTTTGCTGTTTCGCGGAATTACAGGCAGATTCCGCGGAATAACTCCGAAAACCGGCGGAATAAATGCAAA
>CAYNUT010000140.1:0-9060 GCA_964400595.1 uncultured Neobacillus sp.
CGAATTATTATTGTTTGTTGACGTTTTTGTTTGTTTAGTTTTCAAAGATCAATTTGATTTGTTTCGCTTAAAGTCACTCAAAGGCGACTTCCTTAATATATCACGTTTCACTCATCGATGTCAACAACTTTTTTAATTTCATTTTTTGTTATTTGACTCCCTCGAAGAGGACAAGAATTAATATAACACGTTAAAGATATGATTGCAATATAATTTTTAGTTTTTTTTTGGATAATAGTTTTGCTACAAGTCATCCATTATTTATTATGGGAAAGAAAATATAGAAGCATCCTGGAGTGAATTGTATTTTCCTATATAATGAACGAAAGTGGATAAAAAATATAGAGAAGCTGAGCAATTTATTAAACATAGCAATGGCAATCATAATAAATGCAACAATTGTATATGTAATTAATGTGGCCATTTAATATTTTGGTTCTTCCATAAAATACTTATTTTTGTGTAGAATCTAGATATGAATTCTTTTCTAATGAATACAGAAAATCAGTCAATCGGAAGTGAATGATATGTCTAATTTGGATTTTGATATATTAATTAAATTGGGAATCTCAGCAGTTTTTGGCCTTATCATTGGTCTAGAACGGGAATTAAAAAGAAAGCCGGTTGGTTTAAAAACAAGTCTCGTGATTTCTGTTGTCAGCTGTCTGCTGACAATTGTTTCAATAGAGTCAGCCTATATGTTTCCTGATTCTAAGGATATTAAAATAACGATGGATCCTCTTCGCCTGGCAGCACAAATCGTTTCAGGAATCGGTTTCTTAGGTGCTGGGGTAATTTTAAGAAGAGGCAATGACAGTATTTCCGGGTTGACAACTGCTGCGATGATTTGGGGAGCAGCCGGAATAGGAATTGCTGTAGGTGCTGGATTTTATATAGAAGCTTTTGCAGGAGTTACACTGCTGATTATCAGTGTAGAATTTATCCCGTTTATTATGAAACTTTTTGGCCCAAAACAATTACGTGAAAAAGAAATCATGCTGCAGCTTTTTATCAGGGATCAGGACCAGATCGACAGAACTATCTCTTTTTTGCTTGAAAAAAATTATATTATGCGGAGACTCCGTATTAAGGATTTAGATAACGGAGATCATCTTGTTCAAATTTTACTGGCGGTTGATTACAGGGATAAGACCACTGAAGTGTATGCTATTGTTTCAAGCCTTGAAGGCGTTCAAAAGGTGGAAATTGAAAGTATAAGCTAATGATGATGAGCAATTTTTAAATAGAAAGAAAGCACGCAATTCGACGTTGAAAAGTGTTCACCCTCCAGCGCCCTTTTAGCGGCAGGTGTACTACGCTTAACGGGCGCTGGAGCTTTTTTATTATTTTCACAAAAATCCCTCTTGCAAGATAGCAATAATCCGGATATAATCTTTCTTGTACCAATCAATCTGGGGGCTTAGCTCAGCTGGGAGAGCGCTTGCATGGCATGCAAGAGGTCAGGGGTTCGATCCCCCTAGTCTCCATAAGGATTTTAACCTTGTTTCCGCAAGGTTATTTTTTTTGGTCAACATTATATTACTTTCACCCAAAAGCCTCCACCCATACCGGACATAGAAATAAAGCGGGACTAAACAGTTGGTTTAGTCCCGCTTTTTTTTGCGTTTTCCACTTGGCTTTCGAGCATTGCCTTTTCGAGCGCCGCCGTCTTTTTTAGTTTTCCCCTGTGTTTGAAAACGAGACTTTCCATGCGCCTTTTCCCGTTTTGGTGCTGCTGGACGTACCTGCTTACCTTCTTCTTTCTCTCCCATATTCCCCAAGTTTTGTTTTTGTATTTTTATATTAAGTTCTTTTTCAATCAGATCAAGCGTGGGGCGGTTAGCTGAGGAATAGAGCGTAATTGCCTGCCCCTTCATGCCCGCTCTGCCTGTTCTGCCAATTCGGTGAATATAGCTTTCGGCTTCCTGGGGAATATCATAGTTGAATACATGGGTAACTCCTTCAACATCCAGGCCTCTTGCCGCGACATCTGTTGCAATCAAACATTGAATCTCCGCATCCCTAAAGCGCTTCATTACCTGCTCCCGTTTTGCCTGTGACAAGTCACCATGCAACTCGTCACAAGAGTAGCCGTTTGCTTTAAGTGCCTCATAAAGCTTGGTGACTCTACGTTTTGTCCGGCAAAAAATAACCGCTAAGTAGGGGCGGTGAGTTTTAATTAATTGAATAAGTGTGGCTTGTTTAGCCCGGTCGGTGGTATGAATGGCAATCTGTTTGACATTATGCGCCGGCCCCTGAGTTTTTTCCACTTGAAGGTATGTAGGTTCATGCAGATGCTTTTTGGCTAATTGGCGGATTTCAGCCGGTATTGTTGCTGAAAATAGCAATGTCTGTCGGCTGGCCGGTGTTTTTTTAATAATGTCCTCAACTTCACTCAGAAATCCAATATGGAGCATTTGATCCGCTTCATCCAGAACGAGAAAGGAAACCCTCGACAGCTGTATTGTTTCCCTTCTAATATGATCTAACAGCCGACCGGGAGTCCCAACTACGATCTGCATCCCCTGCTGCAATTTTCTAAGCTGCTTTTCCACATCCTGTCCGCCGTATACTGCTAAGACGCCAATACCCTTCATATCCGCAATTAATTTTTCAATTTCCTCTGTGATCTGCAAGGCTAATTCCCTAGTGGGAGTGACAATGAGTGCTTGAACATAAGCAGCATTCCGATTTATTTTTTCGAGAATCGGCAAGATAAAGGCAAACGTCTTACCCGTCCCAGTTTGCGCTTGCGCGATGATATCTTTCCCTTCCATAATAATTGGGATTGCTTGTTTTTGAATGGGGGTAGGTATGGCCACACCCCATGTGTGCAATTGATTTGTTAATGGCTGGGAAATCCCAAGCGAGATAAAGTCTGACATTACTTCTCCTGCTTTCTATATGGCTATCCATTTATTTTGCTTGTTTTTATATTTTAAAGCAAATTTGAATTGCCTTTTCTTTTTAAAAAAGTTATAATCCCAATAATACATACCTGTTTAATCGGAATAAAACACAAAGAAAGAAGGGATACTTTTGAGCAGCTATCTTATTCTCCACGGATTAGGCGGCAGCGGACCTCACCATTGGCAGACATGGCTATCACATGAACTGGCAGAACGAAATTATCATGTTAGTTATCCAACTTTCTCAAACTTTGATGCGCCGAATAAAGAGATTTGGCTGGAGGAATTAACTAGTGCTTGGCAGGAAATTCCGGAGAAGGATAATCTTATTGTTGTGACACACAGCCTGGGATGCCTGCTTTGGCTTCATTTTTCTGCAAGTCAAAGAATAAGAATTGCAAAGAAAGCGATTCTTGTGGCGCCGCCTTCGCCAGCAGGTGTTCTCCCTGAAGCAAAATCCTTTTTCCCAGTACCATTGGGTCGGAATGAATTAAAGCGAGCAGCTGATGAAACCCTGTTTGTCCATTCAAGTAATGATCATTATTGCAGCATGAAGGATGTAACAAACTATATGAACCTGGGCTTTTCAACAATCACTTTGCCAAACATGGGTCATATCAATACCGATTCCGGGCATGGGAAGTGGCCATGGATATTGGAGCAATGTCTTTCTGCTGTGGAAAAATCTGTCAATGTCCAATAAAGAAGGAGTGAGGTTCTTCCCCACTCCTTTTCTAATCTATACCATTGCCTCTGCCTTCACCCATTGGTTTTCGATAGGAATCCCTGCATCCTTCATGGTTCGGAAAACCGGGCAGCGCATGTCCACTGCCTTTTGTAGTTCGTCAATTCGTTCCTGCGGTTCTGACGTTTCAATAACAGCTTTTACGGCAACCTGCTGGAAATACGGTTTTACCGATAAATCGCCCATCAGCCCTGCTAAATCCAGGCTGCCTTCCACATCAAAAGAAATCGCCTGAAGGTCGAATTTCATTTCTTGAGCAATCAGCTGCGCCATCACATTTTCACAGGCAATTAACGATGATAATAATGTTGATAACGGATCGATTGCGGAATCTTTCCCGCCGAAAGAAACCGGTTCATCAATTGCGATTGTGTGCTTTCCGGCAACCGCATCAATCCGCATTCCCGTCCCTTTGCCTTCTACTTTAAAATTCATGATTTTTCCCATTAAAACTCCTCCATTTCCCGTAGTTTTTTCGCCGCTTCTGCCATTACCTTTAATTTTTCAAAAGCAATTTCATCACTGTTCAACGGCCGCTGAGCAAAAGTTCCAAACCCGCAGTCAGGATTTAAAAAGATTTTTTCATCCGGCAGATACTTTCTTACTTCCTGGACGCGCTTAACAATCTCATCAACACGTTCAACGGTTTCTGTTCGAGGATTCACAATCCCAAACCCAAGCTCTTTGCCGCAGAAATCACGAATCGCGTCTAGCTCCCCGGCACGAGGAGTTGCATACTCGAGAATTAATTGATCAACATTAACTCGGGAAAAATACGGAATTAACGGATAATACGGTCCGCGAAGCAATACTTCCTCCTGCGTGCTCCAGTTGCCTCTGCAGACATGGACACCTATTCTGGAGCCACGGCCGAGCATGCTCTCTGTAACTTGATTCATTAAATCCAGGGCAAAGGCAATTTCCTCCTCAGCATCAGCTTTGGCGGTCAACGCCCCGCACATAAAGGTACGGTTTGCATTTTTTTGCGTAAAAACAAGCTCGGTCAAGACCGGCTCATCAAATTGCACAAACTCGACACCGGCGGCAATTAAATCCTCTAATTCCTCGCGAAGAACTTTTATAATATCAACGGCGAGGTCCTCTTTGTCCGGATAGGCATGCTTGGATAGGCCTTCTACCCACATCGCCCTTGTTAAGAGGTAAGGTCCCGGCAATGCAACCTTCACAGCTTTATCGGTATGTTTTTTTAAAAATAAAAAGTCATTCAGCGCCAGCGGTTTCTTGCGGCTGATTTTTCCGACAGCTGCCGGATTGGACATCGAAAACGCCGGGACATCCAGAGTACCGAGAATTTCTTCAAAGCTTGCTTTATCCTCCACATATTCCAAAAGCTCTGACACCGTCAGCATCTGGACATTGTGTAAATGCTCGGCAACAAAGGAAATGAAATTATCACGACGCTGCTCGCCGTCCGAGACAATATCAATCCCTGCTTCCTCCTGCCAGTTCAAGCACTGTAATATCGCTTGATCGGCAATCGATTGGAATTCTTCCTCGGCAATCCTGCCCGCGCGTTTATCGCGCATTGCCTTTTTTACTTCATTGGATCTTGGCCAGCTGCCAATAACAGTGGTTGGAAATTTAGGTAAAGTCATAACCGCTTTAACCCCCAGTTAAAATACGATGGAAAGCTTAATATCAATATCTGCTGCTTGTTTTAGAGTTTGATAGATAGGAGACCGCACAAGGGTATTGCTCCATAATTCTTCGAGAATCCCTTCTGATTCAGGCGATGATACATAAAAGGTCCCGATAATCTTCTTGATTTTCGGACTGCCTGCCTCTTCTAATTCCATATGGAATAACACATTATCCAAGCTGCCTTTCAATGAAAGCTCAAGATTATCAATCTCGATATTTCTTCTGGACGCCTGTGCTTTAAAACCAACAGTGAGGCAGGACCCGAGCGATGCCAGCAGGTAGTCAACCGCACTTGGAGCGTTCACCTTCGGGCTGAAATCAGCAGGCTGTCCAGCTAAAAACGCATGATTTCTTGAGTGAACCTTTGCGGAAAGATTCTTCTCGACACGGACGCGTACACTCCATTGATAGCCTTTTGCCGCCTGTAAATCCTTTTCCAGTTCAGCTTGGTCGGAGCCCTTCCGAATAAAGTACCGGGTAGTGTTATCGCCAGGTACTGATTCCAGGAATTCATGCTCGACCATACGGCACCAGGCCGGCAAATCTTCGGCAACCGTCCGTTCCCTGCTGCGCACTTCAAGGATTTGACCAGCTGCCAAAGGGTCCATTGCTTTTTTAATGATCAAAAGCAGGCCCGAACCGCAATCCAAATCCCCACCATCACACACTGCATGTGAATTTTGCATGAATATCACCTTTTTTAATAAGTAATCGAAGCTGCGCCTTGGCTTAGGAATTCAACCAATTTTGCTCCGCCGACAATTGTTGCGCCCCCTATTAAATTCTCCTCGTCTAAACCGCGCTTTTTGAAGCATGGACTGCAGACCCAAAGGGTGCCGCCAGCTTCCACAAAATTATCCATTAATTGTTTTAACGGCGCAAAGCCTTCTTCGTGAATATCATCGGCATACCCTCTTGAAGCCAAGAAAGCGCCTTCAACATTTAAAAAAACAACTGTTTCCTGACCTGAAGCCACAGCTGCATTGGCCACTACAAAACCCACCGTTGCCTTATCAGGATCGTTTTTTGCATTTGTTAAACTGACTAAAAGTTTGCCTGCCATTGTTCATTCCTCCATCGTGTAATTTGTATTTTTATGTAAAAGGCGGTTTTAGCCTTTTTCAATAAAATAATGGCTTATGTTTCCAAAATCATGGCGGTCCAAAAGCCTATGCTTTCGCATTCTGCACCATGCAGGCAGATCTTCACGGGCCCCCGGGTCATAGGAAATCACTTCCATTATTTGTCCTGTCTCCATCTTTTTCATTGTTAAAAATAGATTCATGATCAACTCCCCGCAGCCTGTAGGACCTGCATCATAAACTAAATCTGGAACATAATGCAGCGACATTAAATTCCCACCTTCTATATTTTCCTATAAATGTAAACGTCCACTTAATTATAAAAAAATGGTATGATAAGGTAAATTCAAATTATCTATTTAGCCAATAACGATTTATCGATTTTATAAATATTAAAGGAGTAGTAAGCGATGGATTTGCACCAGCTGTATGTATTTACAAAAGTAGTCGAACATAAAAGTTTTTCGAAGGCAGCAGAGGATATCTTCTTAAGTCAATCCACTGTCAGTTCCCATATTCAGGCCCTGGAAAAAATGCTCGGGGTGAAGCTGTTTGACCGTGTCGGCAGGGAGTCAATCCTGACACCACACGGTGAGCGGTTATATCAATGGGCGTTAAAGCTTTTGCTAATCAAGGACCAGGCACTGCTGGACCTAAAACAGGGCATGACTGAGCTTAAGGGAATGATCAGGATTGCGGCAAGTTCTGTACCTGGACAGTTTATGGTTCCAAAAATGATCAAAAAATTCCGGGAGCAATATTCTGAAGTAACCTTTCGTATCAACCAGTTCTCTTCAAAAATTGTCGCTGAAAAAGTGCAGAACGGTTCAGTGGATATAGGAATATTGGGGCAAAAATACGAAAATGACCATCTCCGCTATATACCCTTATTAAAAGAAAAACTAGTGCTAGTTACTTCAAATTTAATCGACTTGAAAGACCCTGTTGACATTGAAGATGTTTTACAATTCCCATTTGTCATGCGGAATTCCGATTCCGGAACAAATGCCATCTTAGAACGATTTTTGAAAAAAAATAAGATTGCAAAAGACAAGTTAAATATTATTTCATATATTGAGGACGGACAAAGCTTAGCTCAATTTGTAATGGAGAATGTCGGGATTTCTATTATTTCAGAAATTGCAGCCAAGGGCTTTGCAAGCCAAAATATGCTTAAAATGTATGAAATCAATAGATTTGAGGATGAAAGGTACTTTTATTTGGTTTATAACATCCATAAAACGCAGTCGATGGTTTCTAAATTATTCATTGAAGCTGCCGCTAAGTTGGTGTAATGAAAGAGGGACATTTTTTGTTCCTTTTTTATTTTTTCATCAAGTTTCCAAAAAATACAACCAGCTATTAGTATCAGGTGTTAATTTTCTCACTGATTTTTTCAATCACTATTGCTACAATGAAAAGGTGTTACGTCACTAAAAAATTAATAATGAAATGAGGACTTTTCTTGAATTTCCCACAATTAAAAATTGGTCACATGATGCCAAATTTCCCAATCATGCAAGGCGGAATGGGTGTAGGCATTTCTCTTAGCAGCCTGGCATCTGCCGTTGCGAACGCCGGAGGGATTGGAATCATTTCCGGAACGGGGATTACTGTGGATGAATTGAGACTGCATATAAGGAAAGCAAGAGCAAGCATTAAGGGGTCCGGCTATATTGGCGTAAATGTACTTTTCGCCATGAATGATTTTGCCGAAAAAATGAAAGCAGCGATCGAGGAAAAAATTGATTTCATCATATCAGGTGCCGGCATTTCACGAGATATGTATGCATGGGGCAAAGAAGCAGGCATACCAGTCATTTCAATCGTCTCTTCAGCAAGGCTTGCAAAAATGTCAGAGCGTCTTGGTGCTGCGGCCATCGTAGTAGAAGGCAATGAGGCCGGCGGCCACCTTGGGACTGAAAGACCTTTATTCGACATATTGCCTGAAGTCGTTAAAGCAGTTAATATCCCGGTTATCGCTGCGGGCGGAATCATGACTGGAGAAGACCTTGCAAAGGCCTTCCGTGTGGGAGCTTCCGGCGTACAGATGGGGACAAGATTTGTTGCCAGTGAAGAGTGTGATGCCCCGTTATCATTTAAGGAGAAATATGTAAATGCCCGGAAGGAAGACTTGGTGCTGGTAAAAACAACCGTTGGGCTCCATGGCCGGGCGATAATGAACCATTTCACCGACCTTATTTCCGATGAAAAAAAGGTAAAAATCAAAAAGTGTGTGGATTGTTTGAAAAATTGTTCCTATCGTTTCTGCACGATGGATTCATTGGTTACCTCAATGAATGGGGACTGCGAGAATGGCCTTGTTTTTGCCGGTGCCAGAGTCCATGAAATAAAGGAAATCCTGCCCGTTAAAACAATCATCCACAACATAATGAGTGAATATGAAGCTTGTTTTGTATGATGAAAAAAGCCTGAATTAAAATGAATGACCTTTCTCTATTAAAAAACTGAAATTCTCCTTCATCCGGTTTATACATGACAGGCTTTTCAAAGCTTACCCGCATGATTTGAGCTAACAGCTACAGGCTGATATAAATGTGTCCAGCCTTAAACTTGGCACAATAATAAAAACTGCCCGGCGATTGATGATCTGACCCAATAAAGTTAGACAAAAAGTTTAGGCTGCTTTCAAGACCTGAGT
>CAYNUT010000141.1:0-9044 GCA_964400595.1 uncultured Neobacillus sp.
GAAGAGACTAGAAAGCCTCTTCTTTTAAAGCTGGGCATAGTCTATTATTTTTTTAATCGATGCCTTTGCATCTTCATACCCTTGATGGTAAAGCTCCTCTAATCTAGAAGGATTCCTTTCCATTCTTCCAACTTTTAACGGCTGGGTCGGACGGATGATAAGCACCTTTCCTTTTCTCTCTTCTTCTTCAAGATAGGCTGCCGTATTATTGTAAATTTTATAGCGACTCCGTAAAGCTTTTTGCAATCCAGAATATTCCGGATATTTCCGGTCTACAAGAAAATGAAATTTCGATGGTTTCTTCAAATAGCCTTCATTTCTTGTTAAAACCACGACATTTTTATCAAATCCATCCTCCTGGGCTTTTTTAATTGGAATGGGGTCACTAATCCCGCCATCTAATAGGATTCTATTTTTATACCTTATTTCCGGTGCGATAAAGGGCAGTGAGCTGGAAGCCCGCAGTACGGTTAACAGCTCTTTCCCGTAATCCTCCTTCTTATAATAGACCGATTCACCTGTGTAGCAATCAGTTGTACCCACAACAAATTCCGAAGGATTCTGATAAAACGCCTCATAATCATAGGGAACATGTTTATTTGGAATTTCATCAAAAATAAAATCCATCCCAAAAAACTGGCGGTTTTTTAGATAATTTTTCCAGGATATATATCTTGGGTCAGAAGCATATTGAATCGTGACCGTTTTATTTCTTCCCTTTTGCTTCGACAGATACGAGGCAGCATTACATGCTCCGGCGGAAACCCCAATAACATAGGGGAAAAACAATTGTTGCTCTAAAAAGAATTCAAGGATTCCTGCTGTATAAACGCCTCGCATCCCGCCGCCTTCCAAAACTAAACCGACTTGATTTTCCAAGATGCCTCGTCCCTTTCAATAAGATGGAATAAAAAACATTATAATTGATTTTCATTCTTTGGCAAAAAGAAAAGACCTTTCTTAAGCAGCAAGCTCTTTTTTTCTAAAAATAACAATACTAAAAAAGAGCAGGACTGCTATTAAAAGAATAGACAATAAAACGGACGGCAGAGTGAAATCTGACATTTCTTTTCCCAACAGAATGTCATTGGCATAAGCAGTTAATTGGGCAGGGCTCCATTCAAGCCAATGCGAGAGTGTACTGCTTACAACACTAAAAACAATTGCAGCAGCAATTGAAATAAAGCCTGCAACTCCTGGGGACTTCAGGGATGCACTAGAGAATAGGGTAATGGTTAAAATAACAGAAAACCATAGCCCATAAAGGGAAAAAGCTATTAAAAAGTCCTTGGCAGGTACCCATTCAAATAGGATTCCCGTGTAATACCAAGTGGCGAGGGTTCCGCTAAAGAATGAAACCCACAATAGCAGAAAACTGCCGAACCATTTTGCCGTTACATAGGATGCATAAGAGACCGGTTTCACCAGGATCATTGCCGCCACCCCGCTTTTTCTTTCGGCTGCAATGATTCCCATCGTTGTTAAGACGATAATCAGTACCCCGAGTGTTGTATATTCCGCCAACCCCTGCATAAGGACCTCCGGAGGAGATGGCGTAGGTAATTTGATAACCGCACCTTTTGGCAAATCCCCGAAGGATTCAATAATCTGAGGCAAATAATAGGTGGTGATAGGTCTTTGAACCCCCAGCAAAATAAAGGTGATCGGCACCCAAATCCATTTGAAATTCCGCCACATCTCTAAAAGCTCTTTTTGTAATAGCGTCAGCCACTGCTTCATTTCCCCACCACCTTCATAAACACGTCTTCAAGTGTCATACTGCTGATTTCAAATTTTTCAAGCGGCCAATTATTTGCCGTTATCATTTTTAGAAATTCATACCTGGCAAGGTCGACATCCTTTACAAAAATACTCATGCGACTTCCCTCTATCAGAATGGATTTTGTCAATTCTTGGTTTTTAAATGCGAGAGTATATGGGTCTGCCTTGCCATTAAAAAACAAATCAATTTTTGCCTGCTGGTATCTAGCACGCAGATCTTCCATCGATCCAGATTCCACAATTTGCCCTTTATGAAGAAACAAAATCTCGTCACATACTTCTTGGGCATCATTTAAAATATGGGTTGAAAATAGGATGGTTGTTTCCTTTTTTAACCCTTCAAGAAGATCAAGGACCTCCCGTCTGCCGATCGGGTCCAGTGCAGAGACAGGCTCATCGAGCATAATGAGCTGCGGACGGTGAATAAGGGCCTGGGCAATACCGAGCCTTTGCTTCATACCGCCGGAGTACTTTCCAACCTTTCTATCTTTCGCCTCCATAATCCCCACTAAGTTAAGCAATTCCAATGAATGTTCTTTTGCATCCTTACTGCTTAAACCCGCAAGTCTTCCAACATACATTAAAAATTCCAGTCCGGACATCCAGTCATAGAACACCGTAAATTGGGGCAGATAGCCGATTAAATGGCGGATATCCTCCCCTTTCTTCGCCTCTGTGAAGGTGATCGTCCCCTGTGATGGTTCCATCAGCCCTGACAGCATCCTAAGAGTTGTTGTTTTTCCTGCTCCGTTAGGTCCTATAAGTGCGACACATTTCCCTTTTTCCAGTTTAAAGTCCAGTCCTTTAATTACCTCTGTCCCCTGGAAACTTTTTCTTAACCCATTGATTTGAATGAGGGACATCAGTTGCTTCTCCTTCCAATCACAAAATAAAGAATGGGTCCGATAATATTAATAAACAGAATAATGACGGCCCATAGCCATTTTGGACCATTAGTCTTTTCAATCCTCACTAAGTCAATTAGTGCAACGATTAATAATATAACCTGGATAATAAGTACGGGTGCTAAAATCGCTATATACTTTGATAATTCTTCCATGTTTTTTCCCCCCTGGTTTTTATCTTTTGCATTTATATGACGATGGAATGAAAAAAACGTTCAAAAAACCCGGCAAAAATATTTGCCGGGTTCAAGAGCCCATTACTTAATCAGCCTGAAAATGAGCGGGAACTGATATTCACTGCCTTCATAGGCTTTTATTGCGGCAATAATCGTAAAGACAAATGCCATTATGCCTAACACAATCAATCCCACAATCCCAATCACCACTAATGTAAGCAGACCGCTGATAATGCAATAAACGGTATAGGAAATTAAAAAATTAAAATATTCTCTGCCATGATAATCTATGAATGATGACTCATCCTTTTTAACTAACCAAATAACCAGCGGAGCTAAAACCGGAACAAACAGACTTAACACATAAATACCAGCCGCCATCAGCTTTTCATCATTACTAACCATACTCTTTTCCCCCAATGAAATGTATTTTTATACTTTTTCATACTATTTACGCTTCAAGATGTAAAATGGTTTCAATTTTCCCATAAATTTCTTGCGGATTTGCAGTAATGCAAAAAAACCTTCTTTTCCTTGCACACACAAGCTGATAAAATAGATAAAATACTATTATCAACATGCAGAAAGGTTTAGTTATGACGAAAATATTATTAAAAAATGCGAATCTTTATCCGATTACTTCCGAACCGATTATGAACGGTGATGTTTTAATTGAGAAAGGAAAGATTGTAAAGATTGGAAAGCAGATTGTAACGGATTCTGATGTAAAAATTATAGACTGCAACAGCCATTACCTGTTTCCCGGCTTCATTGATGTGCATACCCATTTAGGGCTATATGATGAAGGTACAGGCTGGGCAGGAAATGATGCGAACGAAACGGCTGAAGCCATGACACCGCATGTCAGGGCTATTGATGGGGTTTATCCGCTTGACCCCGCTTTCGTTGATGCGCTAAAGAGCGGGATTACAACCGTCCATATCATGCCTGGAAGTGCCAACATTATTGGCGGTACTACAGCCATCATCAAAACAACAGGAAAAAATATTAAGAAAATGATTGTCCAGGAGACAGCCGGATTAAAAATTGCTCTAGGTGAAAACCCAAAAAGAATTCACAGCCACGGCAACAGTGACTCCATTACAAGAATGGGAATCATGGGAATGCTGAGAGAGGCTTTTTATCAGGCAATCCATACTGATAACCCTGAAGATTTAAGAATCAGTCCGCTCGTAATGGCCTTAAAAAGAGAAATTCCTGTTCGTATCCATGCCCACCGTGCTGATGATATCATTACAGCTCTAAGGCTTGCGGAAGAATTTAATCTTGACCTGCGGATTGAGCATTGTACGGAAGGACATTTAATTGCCGATGAGTTATCAGGATTAAATCTAAAAGTAACCGTAGGACCAACATTAACACGCAAGTCAAAGGTTGAATTAAAAAATAAGACTTGGAAAACCTACCAGGAATTGACGATGCATGGGATTGAAGTGTCTATCACGACAGACCATCCGTATACACCCATACAATATTTAAACATTTGTGCCAGTCTTGCCGTCCGAGAAGGTTTATCTGAGCAAAAAGCGCTCGAAGGAATTACCATCCTTCCCGCAAGAAATCTAAAGATTGACCACGAGGTGGGCAGTATTGAAGAAGGGAAAGCGGCAGATTTAGCATTATGGAGCCACCATCCATTCCATTATCTCGCAAAACCAAAATGGACAATGATTGCCGGTGAATTTGTTTATATCGAAAAGTAGAATTTTGTAGAAAAATTAGAAAAAAATTAGCTAAAATAAGATAAAAAAACTATATCTTTTTTCCTTTTTTTCTTGTATCATACTCTAAGTGAAACTGTTTTAGACCTGAATAATTTGGGGGTTTCTGAACACATTCGGTTTTGACAAAAAATGATATAGGGAAGGCAAATGGTGCGCCACCAGTATACTGGTTCTAGTGGGTTCGATTCCCACCCCGAAATTTTTTAAGCAATTCTATAAAAAATTTCGAGGGTGGACCGTTTCTTTTGACATGGGATCGGAATGCCCGAATGGAGGGATAATCATGATCAAGAAACGTGATCTTCATGACAGCCATACACTATTTGAATTAATGACGCATCCTGATGTCTTCCCTTTTGTACGTCAAAAAGCATCTTCTTATGAAGAGTTCCTTTTCATGACAAAGCAAACAATTGAAGCTGAAGAGCGCGGCGAACTCATTTCCAGGACTATTCTAGATGAATGGGGTGCCCCAATCGGAACGATTAATTTGTATGATATTGAAGACAATGCTGGCTTTTTAGGCACTTGGATTGGAAAGCCGTATCACGGAAAAGGTTACAACAGTCCTGCGAAGGAAGCATTTTTCCAAGAGCTTTTTTACGAAATGGGAATTGAAACGGTATTTATGCGGATTCGCAAGGTAAATATTCGCTCACAGAAGGCAGCCGAAAAATTGCCTTATGTGATAAAAGCAAATGATACAAGAAAATCCATTTATGAGCAATTGAATGCAAATGGGGACGTGTACGATTTATATGAAATCCCAAAGGATTTATATACCCTTCATTTTCTCAGAAATGGTGCAGCACAAACAGACAATTCCCACCTTTTGGAAGCTTAAAAAGCAATCGGCCACGACCGATTGCTTTTTATTTATAGTTTATCTTTGAGAATTATCCAGCTCCAGCGCCCGGCTACATATGTACTTCCCAAAACGGCCGCTTCCGATTGCTATTTTATTCGGTTACATTCTGTTCGATTGATTCGTTTACCTCATTAAGTCCCATTTGGAGCAAAAATTCTTCTAATTCCTCATTCGTTAGTGTTTCAAAGCGACCATCATGAAAAAAAACCTGGGTTTGATTCGGATTAATTCTGTTGATGTTAAAACTCATGTTCTTTGCTCCTTTCATTGATGATTACTCTCTATTATCCACAAAAGGAGCCATTTTCATTCAATTGTATGATTTTCGTGCCTTACTGAGCACATCCATGCCTCCGGTAACTGGAATAATGCCGCCTGTGATAAAATCTGACTTTTCATCTATAAGAAAGGCAATGACCCTTGCAATATCTTCACCAGTGCCTAATCTCATGGAAGCAATTCCCCCTATAGCTGCTAAATCCTCGATATTTTTTTCCTTCCATTCATCCGTAATATCCCCGGGACAAACCATATTGGCTGTAATACCGTATTCCGCTTCTTCAATAGCGATTGTTCTTGTTAAAGAAGCCAAGCCGGTTTTCGCAGCTGCAAATGCAGAGCGGTAAATCCAGCCGGGTGCCGTTTCAACCCTATCATACCCCAAGGTAATGATTCTTCCCCATCTTTGTTTGCGCATTACAGGTATGATTAGCTTTGACAAATAAAAAACAGCACTTAAATTCCCTTGGATTAAGTAGTTCCATTCATCGAAGGAATAATCCGTAAGCTTTTTTCTCTCATGTATATATGGCCCGGCGTTATGAATCAAAACATCCACGGTGTTAAAGGTGGAAAGGGTCTCATCAACAATCCGGATACAATCCATCTTATTGGTAACATCCCCTTGTACCGCGATATTTTTTGTGCCAAAATCGTTTAATTGCTTCGCTAAAGAAATGGCTTCTGATTCACTGTTTCGATAATTGATCACAATTTGATATCCGTTCTCTGCAAGTTGAAAAGCAGTCTTTTTTCCTATACCAGAAGCTCCTCCTGTAATCAAAGCAGTCTTTTTTGTCACAAATCATTACCCTCTCTATCTTTGAAATCTTTCTTTATATTATATATGTTAAAAAGTTTCCTTTATATTTGCAAATTTAAAACAGCATGCCCGTTAATGTTATCAGAAGAAGTAATAACGGATGGGCGTCCAAATGCATAGGATACAATATCATGAATCAAGGGATGTGACAGCATACAGACTGTAATTATTATCTTCATCCTGAAATTCACAGTGTATCCAACAAGGTTGCCAATCAATTTTAATATATTCGAGAGGATGAAAAAGAATGTTCCCATGGAGTATGTTTCCATTTAATAAGGATATGAAAGAAACATTACAAAAAATGAAACCTGAGGAAATTAATAAATACGTCCAGGATTTAATCGGTAATATTATGCCGGGAAATATGCAAAGTATTTTGAACCCCCAGGAAATGTTCAATGGCTTCCAATCATCGGCATCCCAACAGCGGGCTGCCACAGGTGCTTTGCATTCATCAGCCTTTGAAACCCATGATTATGTTTTTGTACGAATCCCAATCAAAAATGAAGATTGGATAAAGCAAATTCGCATTTATCATACCTCCAATAAGCTGATTGTCGAACATGTACCGCAGGAGGAGGATAAGCACGACATCACCCTTCCTGCCATTGTAAAAAAGAAAGGGGCTACGGCTAATTTTAAAGATGGCATCCTTGAAGTCAAAATTCCGAAAAATATTGATATGCAGTACTCTCAAATCGACGTTACTCAAATTTTGTAAACGTCACTTTTTTTTGCATGTTTTTTCTAACCATAAATAAGATGAAATAACGGGTTCTATGTAAGGGGGGTTGTTATGGAGATCGATAAATTTAAAAAATGGATGGATGCTGCCCAGCAATTCCAGTCACATAGCTTTTGGAATAATATCTTCGATACCCAAAATAATCAGAATCCCTCTCAAAACTCACTGGCTTCCATTTCAGAATTATACCCAAAATGTGATGTATATGAAACAGAAAAAGAGCTCATTGTTGAAGCAGAGATTCCGGGAATCACAAAAGAAAATCTCCATATTTCTATTCATCAGCAGTTGATAACCATTGCGGGAGGTTTCAATACATTTCGGCAAAATACAACCTACTACGTCAAAGAGCGGGTTAATCGCAAATTTAAAAAGGAAATACCACTTCCCTATCCTGTGGATATCCAACAAGTGAAATCAGAAATCCGCTATGGCATATTAACCATTATTATGCCCATAAATCGTGAAGAAATTGAAGATATCCCTATATCCTATAATCCTCCTTTTTCTGAATAGAAGGCCATTTAGAGATTCTTCTTTCGCTTTTTTGCCTCGAAATGCCTAAACTAAAAAAGACAGCCAATAGCTGTCTTTTTTAATTGCCGCTATCATCATGCTCATCCATATCCATACCTTCCATGGAATCGTTCGATTTAGCTTTTTCACTCTCACTTGCTGTCCCGACAATAAATTCCTTTTTAGGCATATTGTGCATGTCCCTTGCAGTAACATGTGAAATGATATAATATGTTCCTTCTTGCGGAAAGGATTTCTCCAAACGGTAAATGCCGTTCTCAGCATGTTTTATTTCAATTCTTTCATGTTTCTCATTAGACCGCCATATTTCAAATATTACTTTATCCGCATCATTTACCTCTTCATCTCCTTGGGTAACCTTTGCTTCAAAGGTCATAGGCTGATTCATTTGCCCTTGGTTTGGCTTGACGGTTAAATTTACTTCTAACATTTCCGGCATATCACTTATCTTTTCTTTTTCTTTTCCGCAGGAAGCAATTGTCAATACAACCAAAACTAATAGAAAACCAAATACTATTTTCTTCAAAGTAATCACTCCCTCAATGTTCTTTCCATCAAATGATTATGTAGTTCTATTAAAAGCAGCTTCGCTTCAGGTGCGATGGAAGATTTCAAAATTCTGTTGATGGCAGAAAAATATTTTTCGTACATTCCCTTCCTAATTCTTGGATGAGAATTTTCATCAAGCAACTCCCTTTTGATTGCCTCCGTTAATACTTCTTGACTGCCTTTCCCCTCTTCCGCTAATAAACGATTGTTCCAAATCGAGCGGTAATGTTCCAATAATACATCAAAATTCATCATGTCTTTTGCCACTCATTTTCCCCCTTTTCCTTCAATTGCATTGTTACATATTTACTAATGTTATTGCAAAAAATATTTTTTAACAATACGCAGAAGGGAGAAACCTATGTCTACTCCATACAAATGCCCAAATTGCAGAACGAATCGAAGCCGATTTAATATCATCGAACAGGTATCCCATGCCGTTAAGCTTGACCCTCAATCTGGTGATGTGCTTAAGGAGTATGGGGAAAATGAATTAGAGCCGTTTCATATTCCTTACAACGGCCCAGAATACCGCATACAATGCGGAGTATGCGGCTTAATTGAAGATGAGAGAACATTTATTAAGTTTGGCGAACAGCCTATTTAAAACAAAAAACACCTTGTATAGCTGT
>CAYNUT010000142.1:0-9008 GCA_964400595.1 uncultured Neobacillus sp.
GTATTTTTTGCATGTTGTGAACCGTAAAACGGAACCAAAATTTTTTGGAACATATCTTCTACTCCGTTCTAGAATTTGTAATCTTTTCTTATTTTGTTCAATGCGACATTTTATAACCGATAAAAAATCATTGCGCGGCTAAATAGACAACGAAAATCAAGTAATCATTGAAGAATTCCTTTTATTTTTCTTCCTAACAATTAATTCCAGTAAGCATTGCAACCGCTATGTATTTCATCGCGGTATCCTCCAGTTTGTGTAAACTTTCTAAGTTGTTGTATTTGCTTCCAACAAGGCCGACATTTGATAGTCAAGAATGTCGCCTTTTGTAAATCCATTTATCAAGAATTGAATTTCTTCTTTGGATAATTCGTAACCATTACGTTTTTTTGAATTACATCAACCATTCCCATTGAAGTGCACCTCTTTTTTTAAAAATCAATTTATATTTTTTTGAGATATAGTACCTTAATACAATGGTTGGATGTCAGACGTCTAACAGACAACTTCATTTTACTTCTTAGTTAATGAATATGTAAACCCTTTCTTTTTTGTAATAAATGGTAATCAAACCTCATTTACTTATGGTAAGGTTCCCCACTATTAATGCTAAACTACATCCTCAACAATCTGGCAGTTTAGTGCAATAATGAGGAATAAATTTTAGTATAACGAAGTATAAAGTAATTACCAAAAAAAGAGTTAAAAAGTTATTTTATTTTTTTAAGGGGAAATGTGTAGTTTCAACGCTACCCTTTCATTTAAAAACTATTTTAACGTATTAATTCAAAAGTCCGATGAATTCGATTCATTGGACTTTTTTATGATTAAATAGTAGTTAATACAAAAGTAAGAAGCTCTTCATTTTTTGAAGGGATAAAGTGCAGAATTATCTAACGAAATAGAAATTCCTGTTCAACTACCGCATGCTAGAGTTGAAGAACAGGGCTGTCGTTTCGGCAGCTTTTTCATATTGTACTAAACCAGCTAATAGAAACACCTTGTCATTCTTTAAGACGTTATCTTTTAAAAAAGGGTATGGTGGTTGGTAGTATGCATGGAATATGACATGGATATCTTTTTGGGGTACCGTCACATACCCATCAAGCTAACAACCTAAATTACTAGATACGAAATGATCTTTGTTTCAAAACTAGCGAGTGATAGAAAAATAGGCATGCTAAAGATGCCTATTAAAACGCGATTTTTTTGCTAGGCAGCTTGTCTATGCTTCACCGTCGTTTCATACACAATCCCTAGAATATCGAAGACGGTCATCTTCTTATTCCGATGACATTTACGACCGTTCTTTTTGAGCAGCTGATAAAGACGATGCAGAATTTTCAAAAGTCCTTCTGTTCCAACGGCCATCGCATGAAACAGTAACGGAAAGTAATCTTTAATCATATAAATCGCCTTGTATTCACTTAACTCCTGCCTTTTCTTTTCAAGCAGTAGCTGTCGCATTTGAAACATGGTAGAAGAACAGAGGAGAATGCCGATGAGTTGGCCATATAAATGGCACTCTAGGCGTTCTTTTTTGATTGTTTTGCATTCATCGATTTCAAAAAATGACTTCCATGTTTTAAATAAAATCTCAATCTGCCAACGCAGGGAATAGAGGGAATGGACATAATCAGTGGGGACTTCTTGTGGAGATGTGTTCGTAATATAGACGTTCATGCCCATCAATTGCTTACTTTTATCCTTCATGACGATGCCTTTCTTCTTTTCTCGGATTGCTTGGTTTTTTAGGCGTGTTTGTGTTTGATCCTCGGTTAGTCGATGGATAATAACACGTGCTGGGAGCTTCTGATTTTGTCCAATGTATGCCACCAGTATTTCCAGCGTTTCACCGGGGCTTAGATTGGACATAATTTGTGTCATATCAACCTGGATGTATTCTGTTTGTTTTTTTAAGGTGCCATTGTTGAAGAATTCTGGGTCGGGATTCTTGATATAAATCCGTGTATTTAACTTCAAGCGCGAAATATAGTAAGCATCTTTATCATGAATGGCTTGTAAGTCTCCTAAATCAAAGTAACCAAGATCGCGCAAACATAAATCCCCCGTCTTTACAGTTTCAAGGCAGGTAGTACCGTATGTTTTATCATTGTTCTTTCCTGGTCCTAGCTGTACGTTTAAAAATTGGCCACTTAATAAATCGTATTCCAATTGGATTTTCACCCCTGCAGTATTACTACTCCCTCCAGATCCTTGATAATTTGTAGCGAAGGTATCAGGTAGCTGAAATACAATCGCATCTAAAATCCGAATACGTTTGAAAGCAGAAATCATGTCTGAAGAAAGTGAATGATTTAAACAGAGTTTTTGTTTTAGGAGCGAGGTAAAGACTTCTCGGAGGAATGCGACAGCTGCTGGATTAAAGCGTTGATTCAGCCCTTCTGGGCTTATTAGTACCCCAGTGGAAGCTTCTAACCGACTGCACAATTGTGTAAGGGATGTTCTAGCGATTTCCTGACTGAGCCATACGCAAAGGGCAATGAGTTCATCGGCCTGATACTTACTAGATCGCTGCACAAAGCCCACTTGTTTGGCGATTTCTTTTAGGACTATTGGAGATAAAGATCTTTGTAATTCTTGTGCAAAAAGTTTCAGTTCACTAAAAATGATAGGATTCATAAAAAAACACCACTCTTTCTCGTAAACTTCTTACGATAAGCATAGCGTTTTTTCATTATTGAAGGTATCTTTTTAACTTAGCTTGATGGGCATGGGGTAGCGCCACACATCCATTAACTTAAGGATTTATACTATTTTTGAAGTTAAAAGCACGTTTCTTTTTTGTTATATCAATTCTTATCTACATTTACGAACGTTTTTATGTTATTTGTTTATTCGATTAATTTTTACTGAACTAAGTTCGCTTGGGATATAAATCTTATTTTTAAGTACAACATTTCCCATTGAGTCATATATATTTTCAATTAGTAATACGAATAAATTATTATTTGAACGTAATTCATAGTGTGAAGAAGGAGGAACCGATTCTGTAAATTTTATTTCGATTGTTGATGAATGTATTAGCATATGAATATCTTCTTCAAGTATTTTTAGTACGCTATGATGATCATTGAGATTCATTTGATATCGGGAAGCTGTCTCACTTGGGAACATTGTAAAAGCATGTGCTACTATTTTATTTTTACACTTGTACCACCTATTAAACCTAATTATCACTGCTGAATCGCGATTAAAAATCTTTTTAATGTAATCACTATCGTCTGAAAAACTAACTTCAAAATAAGCATCTATATCATCAATCATTTCTGTACAACATTGAAAAACAGTATTATCTATTTTTTCTAAGCCAACACTTCTTACATTCACATTTTGTTTTATAAAGTTCCCTTGTCCATGGATTGTTTCAATATAACCGTCTTCTTTTAGGAAACCCAATGCTTGTCTTAGGGTCATTCTACTAACATTCATCATCTTAGAAAGTTCTTGTTCCGTAGGTAGCTTATTTCCAATCGGATAGACTCCCTCATTAATTAGTTTAAATATTTTTTCATAAACCTCTACGTATAGAGGCGATTTTTTTTTATTTTCAACCGACATAAACAACACTCCTTATAAATATTATATCGAGTTATAATTTATTCGCAATCTTGTCTGTTAAGTGGAATGTAAAACACGACTATTATTCTTTTAAGTCAGGTACCTAAAATTTTTAAGGTGCAGAATTATGTGGAATTTTAAGATTGTTATTGCTTAATTTAATATATTGAAATATAATCTAGTTGAAATGAATTAGACCACGATATATACCACCGTATCTCGTGGTATTGATTTTGTATCTTGAAAAAGGAGGTAATAAGAAATTAGGATACACTAGTTGTATTTTGAAACCGAATACATTTGTAGAAAATTGTACAGGTTACTAGATATGTGAAAGAAGTAAGAATATTAGTTTAGTCGATAAAAAAAAGAATAGAAATGGAGAGGTTATAATATGACAACACCACATAATACCGCGAAAGTTGGAGAAATTGCAAAAACAGTTTTAATGCCAGGAGATCCGCTACGTGCGAAATATATTGCGGAAACATATCTAGAAAATCCCGTGCAGTTTAATAATATCCGTAGTATGTTTGGCTTTACAGGAAGTTATAAAGGAAAACAAATATCTGTAATGGGATCTGGTATGGGAATGGCAAGTATAGGAATTTATTCATACGAATTATATAAGTTTTATGATGTAGAAAATATTATCCGTGTTGGTAGTGCAGGAGCTTATACAGAAGAACTGAATTTACATGATATTGTGCTTGTAGATAGTGCTTGGAGTCAATCAACATTTGCAAAGACTCAAGCCGACGTAGAAGGAGATATTCAGTACCCTAATGAGTTATTAACGAACAAAATTGAAGATACTGCAAAGCAAATTAATATTCCTATTGTTAAAGGAAGAATACATTCGAGTGATGTATTTTATTATGAAAGTTCAGTTCCGAACTATGTTGATTTTTATAATGACCATAAGTGTATTTGTACAGAAATGGAAAGCTATGCATTATTCCATAATGCGAAAGTATTAGGTAAAAAAGCAGCTTGTTTACTTACTATTGGAGATTCTTTAGTTACTCATGAAGAACTTAGTGCTGAAGCAAGAGAAACTTCTTTCGATAAAATGATGCAACTTGCATTAGAGGCTTGTTTGTAAAGTGTAGAAATGAGTTTGTGAAACAGTGTACAAACAAGAAGGGAAAACTAATGAATAAACTCTTATTGAGTATACTAGCAGGTATGATTGTTGGGGAAGTATTTACTTTTTTCAAACTACCTCTACCTGCACCATCAGTTTTCTCAGCAATTTGTGGAATTTTGGTGTTTGGGCTGGAATGAAATTAATCACATTTATCATCTGAATTTTAAGATTTTGAAAACATAGTGGTACTTGTATTGAAACGTGTATTTTTTATAAATTACTGGTAAAAACATCGCTAAAATATGGCAATTCAGAGGTGTAAAATGACATTATTTATCGCCATTATTGGTATTTTACTTTTAATTGGTATTTCATGGGCTATGTCAAATGATAAGAAGAATATTAATTACAAAGCAATTATAATTATGTTTGGAGTTCAATTATTTACAGCATGGTTTATGTTAAATACATCAATCGGTAAAACAGTTTTACAAAAGATTGTAGCATTCTTTAATAAAATATTATCTTTCGGTCATGAAGGTATCTCATTTGTGTTCGGTGATTTATCTGCAAAAGGTTATTTCTTTATTAACGTTTTAATGATGATTATTTTCGTATCAGCAATACTATCAATCTTAACTTATACTCGCATTTTACCTTTAGCAATTAAATATATTGGTGGTGCGGTAGCAAAAATTACAGGATTACCAAAAATTGAATCATTCGTAGCAGTAAACTCAATGGTATTTGGTGATACAACTGCTATTCTTTCTGTAAAATCCCAATTACACAAACTTAATCCGAATAGATTATTTGTAGTAGTAACATCTTCATTAGTAGCAGTATCATGTTCGATCTTAGGTGCTTATATGCAAATGATTCCTCCTGAATATGTTTTAGTTGCACTTCCAATAAATGTATTTAGTGGATTAATTCTTTCTTCAATCGCCTGCCCAGTAACTACTGAAGAAGATGAAGAAATTGACGTAAAAGAAATGATTCAAGAAAAATCATTATTTGAAGCAATCGGTAATGGGGCTCTAGATGGTGGAAAAGTTGCTTTAATCGTTGGAGCAATGTTAATAACATATATTGGTTTACTTGCAATGGTAAATTACATCTTTACTAACACAGTTGGAATAAGCTTCACTGAAGTATTAGGCTATGTATTTGCACCAATTGCTTACTTAATGGGCGTTCCAACAGATGAATTATTACGTACAGGTTCAGTAATGGGAACTAAAGTAGCTGCTAACGAATTCGTTGCAATGTTAGACTTTCAAAAAATGATTCCGGAATTATCACATAAGACAGTAGCAATTGTATCTGCATTTTTAGTGTCATTTGCGAACTTCTCATCAATCGGTATCATTTTAGGGACTGTACAAGCGATAAATGGTGAGAAGGCATCACAACTTGCTAAAGTAGGTTTAAAAGTACTATTAGTTGCTACGATGGGTTCTGTTCTTACTGGAACGATTGTTGGTTTATTTATCTAATAGTGCATAAACAATTAATATTTTAAGCAATGTTATTAATTTAATTGTAAAAATTCTCCCCTCTTTATTTTAAAGGGGGGAATTTATATAACTTAATGAACAAGTTTCAGTTCTCTTTATATTTATCATAGGCATGCATGGAAATTACCGAGATTTTCTTTAAAGTAAGTTATTCAATTAAATGACCCTATTGTTGAAAAAAATAATGACGATTGTTCAACTAAACTGCCAGTTACTTTAAGTACAAAGTTTCACAAACTCGCCTAAACTTTCACCTAGATATCTAGGTGATATTCAACAATCTGGCCCTTTAACGGAACAACTTATATAATATATGTCGCAAACACGAGCTGTACATAATTCTTGAATTCTTATACCGGTAGTGGCCAATAAGGAAATAATCCCATAAAGAATTGGATGATTTTTAAAACAATTGATGATTTCAAAAACTTCATTACTACTTAGATCCTTGTAAGGTCTATCGATATCACGTACATTACTGAACCTCATTTTCTTGTGCAGCGGCAATTCGATGTATTTACTTTCATATAGGGGTCATACCACATGTCCATCAAGTTAAGAATTCAGAATTACCCCAAAACAAAGATTTTGCACAAATTGCTCAATTTTATCGTTTTGGGGTAGTTTATTTTTGTTAGGTTGATGGCTATGGGGTACCGTCAGGAAACCGATTTCCTGACGGTACCCCTTTTTTGTCATGAACGGTAGTTTACAGTTGGAGTTGAGGTAACGAATCACTAAGTAACATCCGAAAAAAAGATGGAATCTAAATATTGACGTGGGGAACCATAGTAAAGTATTTGATTATATTGTGGATGGATGGATTCGAATTGGATAAAGATAGAGGAATCCAGCAATTGAGGAAAACAGCTGAAAAATTTACGATCACCATAAAAGATGGCTGTTGTACTAATTTTTTACCACCTACCACTGAATGTATGCCTGTCAAGGGTCGAAAATATACCATGACACATTCTGATGCTACTAGGGAATTATTTTTAAGTATTGGCAATCAATATAACTTTAATGCCGCCATTAACTTCAAAATCCGGGATGAGGTTTTAGCAGAATGGATCCAGCAAAATGAGCAGTTTAATTTTTGGGGTAAAGTCCACGTAAACAGAGGAGAATTTGATGAAAATTCCTCTAAAAAACGCTTCTTGATTTTCGAACGTGAAGCTAAACTTGCCAAATAATTATATGGAAGCGTATGTTTTAAAAAATAATTAGTTCTTTAAGATGCAATATAATAGGAAATTAATCGTTGAAGTTTTTACTGTATTAATGAAGGAGAAAAATAGATGAAGATCCGTTTTGGGTATGTAGCCAATGCATTGGGTTTATGGGAAGCGAGCCCTTCCAAAACTTTGACCTTTGCTCGCTATTCAGCTCTTTTTAAAAGTGAGCGAATGGACAAACTCAAATCCGTAACAGCACAAAATTTACAGAATACGAAAAGAATTTTGTATTATAATATCGCCCACGAAATCGGCTTGTATAGGTTTTCAAGCGCACTTGTTCCTTTGGCAACCCATCCGGAAGTGATGTGGGATTTCGTTACTCCGTTCAGAGCAGAGTGGGAAGAACTAGGGCAGATAATCCATCAATTTAAGCTTCGCCCAAGCTTTCACCCTAATCAATTTACACTTTTTACAAGTCCGCGGGAAGAAGTGACTATTAATGCGGTGAAGGATATGGAATACCATTTTAAAATGCTAGATGCGATGAGTGCACTAGAAAGGGGTATTATCAATATTCATATTGGCGGAGCTTATGGTGATAAAGATGCCTCTTTAGGCCGTTTCCATCAAAATTTAAAAAAATTGCCCAATACTATTAAGAAACATATGACACTTGAAAATGATGATAAAACCTATGATGTAGAGGAAACACTGATTACTTGTGAAAAAGAAAAGATCCCGATGGTTCTTGATTATCATCACTATATGGCAAATAAAGGAGATGTTGACCTCTCACATTATTTATCACGCATATTTAATACATGGAATAACTTTGATACAGTACCGAAAGTCCACATTTCATCACCAAAATCAGACCAATCCTATCGTGCACATGCTGATTTTGTCTCTTTAGATTTTATCCTTCCTTTCTTAAAAATGACAAAGGTGCTTGATCGAGACTTTGACATTATGATCGAAGCCAAGCAGAAGAATCTTGCTATGTTAAAACTCATAGAAGAAATCGCTTCAATCCGGGGAGTCAAACGTATTTCAAGTGGAATGGTGGAATGGTGAATGGGAATACCAACTACTTAGGAAAGAAGTAAAAAATTGACCATTAACGCATAGATGGCCCTTCCTTTCATTTAAAATGGTTAGAAAGAGCCAATAAGTAACTTTATTATACCAATTATTATTTTAACGAGAATTCTTGTGGAGGTTCACCGTTTAGATTTAAGATACGGACCGTTTCAGGCTGTATTTCAAGAAATACGTAGTTTGGATCGTTTGGACCATCAAACCATTTATTAAACGATTCCTCCCAGAATTTCTCTTTCAAAGATTGTGTATTATTAATAGAGGAAGTGCCTAAAATTTCAACAAGGGCATCGTTTTGTCCTTTATCTTCATATCCAAGCAATACCGAAACATATGGATTATTTTTTATTTCGTCAATCTTTTCCGTGTTCTTTTTCGTTGGTGTATATAATGTAATGTCCTCATTGTAAAATGTCATATACCGTGAATGAGGTTTATTATTTTCAACTGATGCCAGGGTGCCTGTCCTATGATTAGAGATAATGTTAACAACCTTTTCTTTTAAATCTTGATTGATCATTGATTTTCCTCCCATGA
>CAYNUT010000143.1:0-8846 GCA_964400595.1 uncultured Neobacillus sp.
TAGAGCATCTGACTTTTAATCAGAGGGTCGAAGGTTCGAGTCCTTCATGGCTCATTAATTCAAGTATGAAAACCCTAGTTGAGTCTATTCCTGGGGTTTTTCTTGATTTTGCGGAAGTAGTTCAGTGGTAGAACACCACCTTGCCAAGGTGGGGGTCGCGGGTTCGAATCCCGTCTTCCGCTCCACCATACACTACATAATCTGCCTTAAACCTTTCATTGGTTTAAGGCTTTTTATTTTTTGCGGGCAACGGAAAGTAAATGTCCAAAAAGGGAAAGTAAATCCCCAAAAGAGGAAAGTAAATCACCAAAAAAGGAAAGTAAATCTCTAAAAAAGGAAAGTAAATGTCCAAAAAAGGAAAGTAAACCTCTAAAAGAGGAAAGTAAATCCCAAAAAGGAAAGTAAATCTTCAAATATGGAATGAAAGACTCTTTCATGGAGAGCGATACACCTCTAATTAATGCAGCAACGGTTGTCTAGACCCTGCACCCGTATATATATTCACCATTTTGTCGAGTTGAGTCATTGGGTTGAGTGCGGTTAAAATAAGACATATTAATGGGTAGGAGGAATCGCAATGGATAAGAAACTTTCTATTATTGGAATGCCAATGGATTTAGGACAAATGCGGCGCGGTGTTGATATGGGGCCAAGTGCCATCCGCTATGCGGGTATCAATGAGCGGCTTAAACCACTGTTTGATGAAATCCATGATTTAGGTGATATTCCTATTGGCAGACCGGAGGTTGTTGTAGATAAGGAATCAAACCTTAGAAATCTGGATTTAGTTGCTGAGAAAAGCGCCTTATTGGCTGAAAAAGTGGATGAAGCGGTTCAATCAGGTGCATTCCCGCTTGTACTTGGCGGAGACCATAGCATCGCCATTGGGACATTAGCTGGAGTGGCCAAGCATTATAAAAACCTGGGTGTCATTTGGTATGATGCTCATGGTGATTTAAATACTGCTGAGACAAGCCCGTCCGGTAATATTCATGGCATGCCATTAGCAGTCAGCATTGGACTCGGCCACTCCTTATTAACGGAAATCGGCGGTTACACTCCAAAAGTGAAGCCGGAAAATGTCGTTATTATTGGAGCAAGGTCGCTTGATGAAGGTGAAAGAATTTTAATTAAAGAAACAGGCATAAAAGTGTATACCATGCATGAAATTGATCGGATGGGCATGGCCTTGGTGATGAAGGAAACTATAGCCTATCTTAAGGACCGTACTGATGGGGTGCACTTATCGCTTGATTTAGATGGTTTAGACCCAAGTGAATGTCCGGGTGTGGGTACTCCTGTTATGGGGGGAATCAGCTATCGGGAAAGTCATTTGGCAATGGAAATGCTCGAAGAAGCAAAAATTATTACATCCGCAGAATTTGTGGAAGTCAACCCAATCTTAGATGAAAAAAACAAAACAGCCTCCATTGCTGTTGGTCTTATGGGCTCATTATTTGGAGAGAAACTTTTATAAAAGGGGAAAGCAGCTGTAATACAAGATGACAGCTGCTTTCGATTTTTTGATAGAAGCTGTTATTAAGGGAAAGCAGCCGCATTTCATGAGAACAGCTGCTTTTGTATTAAAAAACTTCCATAAATAACTTTCCTAAGTATTAATACATTTCTCTCAAAGTGAACAACTTTAAACTAGTCCATTGTAGTTAATTTTTGTTAAAATTATAGGTATTGAGTTGTTTTTTTCGTTTATAACGAAACTTTTTCGCTATCGATTCGTATTATCGGTTAGCAGCATTGGAGCTGAGGTAAGTTAATGGAAGCAATTGTAAAAAAAAGGATCAAACAAGTCATCAAAGGCGATCAGGATGCCTTTGGAGAAATTGTTGAAATATATAAAAACAGTGTATACCAGCTCTGCAACCGAATGCTGGGGAACCGGCATGAAGCAGAAGATGTGGCACAGGAGGCCTTTATCAGGGCTTATGTAAACATCCGATCGTTTAACCAAGATTTTAAATTTTCTACATGGCTTTTTCGGATTGCCACCAATTTATGTATTGACCGGATTCGTAAGAAAAAACCGGATCATTATTTAGATGCGGAAGTACCTGGAACGGAAGGCCTAACGATGTATTCGCAGATTCCATCGGAAACGCCCCTGCCGGAGTCGGAACTCGAGAGCCTGGAACTGCATGAGACCGTGCAGAAGGAAATTTTAAAACTGCCTGAAAAATATCGCTCGCCGATTGTTTTGAAATATATTGAAGAGTTGTCCTTAAATGAAATTAGTGAAATTCTTGATCTCCCGCTAGGGACTGTTAAAACAAGAATTCACCGCGGCCGGGAAGCGCTGCGGCAGCAATTACGATATGTGTGATAAGAGGTGAAATGAATAATGTGTCCAGAACATATCATCGAACTGATGCATGATTATTTAGATGAAGACATTGACCAAAAAAATGAACGAATACTAAGAGAGCACCTCCAAAGCTGTAGTGAATGTGAATCCCTTTTTAATGAATTAAAAAAGACGATTGCCTTTGTAAAAAGCGTTTCCCGAATGCAGGCACCGGCAGATTTTACGGCTAAAGTAATAGCTGCCTTGCCGAAGGAAAAGAAAAGGATGCTGCTGCAGCGCTGGCTGCAAAATCATCCTATGCTCACTGCGGCAGCAGTTTTTACCGTCTTAATGACAGGAAGCTTGTTTTCCGTCTGGAACCAGGACCGGGAATTTTCTGTATCGAAGCAAAAAAATCTCGTTGTGAAAAATCATACAGTGATTGTGCCCAAGGGGGAAGTTGTTAAGGGGGATGTCCTTGTCCGCAATGGAAAATTGAGAATAGAAGGCGAAATTCAAGGCGATGTGACCGTCATCAACGGGGATAAATACTTGGCCTCTGCTGGTCATGTCACTGGCCAAATTGAAGAAGTAAACGAAGTTTTCGATTGGATCTGGTATCAGATGAAGCACTCAACCCATGAGGTTATGAACCTGTTCAGTGAGCCAGAGACGAAATAACAAACAAATCACCCAATCTAAAAGGGTGATTTGTTGTTTTTTAGGTGAAAAGAATATTTATGTTATAATAATGAAGCTGTATTTTATTTTTTTCTAAGCTAAGTTACGGAGGAAGAACCATGCTGTTTGCCGATTTTTCAATATGGAAGTATTTAGCCACCATTGTTGATATTCTCCTCGTATGGTATGTCATATACAAACTGATTAATGTCATAAAGGGAACAAAGGCCGTTCAATTGTTAAAGGGGATTTTTGTCATTCTCCTTGTGCGGGTTGTCAGCGATTCTCTCGGCCTGCAAACATTGAGCTGGATGATGGAACAGGTTATCACATACGGATTTCTTGCGATTATTATTATTTTTCAGCCCGAGCTCCGGAGGGCGCTTGAGCAGCTGGGAAGGGGCCGCTTTTTTTCAAGAAGCAGCAGCCAGGATGATGATCATCCGGAAAAAGCAGTCGATGCGATTATTAAAGCAACGGATTATATGGCGAAACGCCGGATTGGCGCTCTTATTTCAATTGAAAGAGAAACAGGGATGAGCGATTATATAGAAACTGGTATTTCCTTGAATTCCAACATATCTTCTGAACTCTTGATTAATATTTTTATTCCGAATACACCGCTCCACGACGGTGCCGTGATTATCCAAAAAAATAATGTCGCAGCGGCCGCCTGCTATCTACCCTTGTCCGAAAGTCCCTTTATTTCAAAGGAGTTGGGTACAAGGCATAGGGCGGCATTGGGAATCAGCGAAGTCACAGACAGTGTGACAGTCGTCGTATCGGAAGAAACAGGGGCGATTTCTTTAACGAAAAATGGAGAACTGCATCGCGATTTAAATGCAAAAGCATTTAAAGAAATTCTCTCCAATGAACTATTAATAACAAACAAAACAAGGCAAGCTTCTTCAGCCCGATGGAACTGGAGGGGGAAAAATAATGGATAAATTGATGGAAAACCGCTGGTTTTTAAAAATTCTTGCCTTATTATTAGCGGTTCTTTTATACTCAGCGGTTCCGCATACAGGCAAAAAATTCACTGATGTATATGTGCCAGGGGATGAAAAAACAGCCACGATCTCCGATATGCCCGTTAATGTTTATTATGATTCGAAGAATTTAGTGGTGTCGGGAATTCCCAATAAAGCGGATGTCACCATTAAAGGTCCTATCACGGTTGTCCAAAACGCAAAAGCTTTAAGGAATTTTGAAGTGTATGTGGATTTAACCGACGCTAAAATCGGCAGGCAGAAGGTGAAGATTAAGGTTAGAGACCTATCGGATAAACTGTCGGCAACGGTAAAGCCATCCTCTGTCTATGTTACTGTTCAAGAAAAGATAACGAAGGAATTTAAGGTGGAAGCTGAATTTAATACCAATCAGATTGAAGAAGGCTATTCTGCCGGTCAGCCAACTGTTAAGCCCAATAAGGTGAAAATTACAGGGGCAAAAAGTGTGATTGACAAAATCACGTACGTAAAAGCGGTTGTCGAGGAAAAAAATAAATTAAAAGAAACGGTGACAAAAGAGGCTAAAGTACAGGTGCTTGATAAAGGTTTGAACAAACTCGATGTCGATGTAGAGCCGGAGACAGTCGAAGTAACGATTCCAATTAAGCAAAACAGCAAAAAAGTTCCAATAACAGTAAGCAAAAAAGGTACACCGCCGGCAGGCGTTACGATTGATTCGATCAGCCTTGATACGAAGGAAGCGACAATTACCGGCAGTGAAGATATATTAAAAAATACCGAGAGTGCCCGAGTCGAAGTCGATGTCAGTAAAATTACGGATAACACGACACTGGATTTACCCGTTATTATTTCAAGTGGAATTACAAAGGTTACCCCGCAGATGGTGAAAGTAACGATTGTGGTGAAGAAACAAGAAGAGAAAACCGTTTCAGGTGTTTCCTTAAAAATAAAAGGACTGTCGGCAAATTACCAAGCGGAAATTAATGATCCGGCAAATCATGTGGTCAATCTAACTGTCAATGGTCCAAGCGCAACACTGGATGTCTTAAAACCCGAGGACTTTAATGCGTTTATTGATCTCTCCAATCTGGATGCAGGAAGCCATGACGTTGATATTCAAGTCGAAGGACCGCCTAATATCAATTGGAAGCCTGATAAATCAACGGCAAAAGTAACGATAACAAATAATGCCTAATAGTTAGCAATATATTAAGGAGCGGATTTTTCATGGGAAAATATTTTGGTACCGACGGTGTACGCGGAGTAGCAAATACAGAATTAACACCCGAGATGGCTTTTAAATTAGGCCGCTTTGGCGGATATGTTTTAACAAAGGATCATGATCGACCAAAAGTCTTAATTGGACGTGATACACGTGTATCCGGGCATATGCTGGAAGGAGCACTGGTGGCCGGCCTTTTGTCCATTGGTGCAGAAGTCATGCGTCTTGGTGTTATTTCCACACCAGGTGTTTCCTATTTAACAAAAGCATTAGGGGCACAGGCAGGCGTCATGATTTCCGCCTCTCATAATCCTGTTGCCGATAATGGAATTAAATTTTTCGGTCCGGATGGTTTTAAGCTTTCCGATGAACAGGAGTTAGAAATTGAAGCATTGATTGACTTGCCGGAAGATACATTGCCACGGCCGACAGGCGCCGACCTTGGGCAGGTAATGGATTATTTCGAAGGTGGTCAAAAGTATCTGCAATACTTGAAAAATACCGTGGAAGAAGATTTCTCAGGCATTCATATTGCTTTGGACTGTGCGCACGGGGCGACTTCATCCCTTGCAACACATTTATTTGCCGATTTAGAAGCCGACCTTTCCACTATGGGGGCATCACCAAATGGGTTAAATATTAATGCCGGTGTTGGCTCGACACATCCTGAGGCGCTGGCAGCACTTGTGAAGGAAAAGGGCGCGGATGTGGGGCTCTCCTTCGACGGCGACGGAGACCGCTTAATTGCCATTGATGAAAAAGGAAACATCGTCGACGGAGATCAAATTCTTTATATTTGCGGTAAATATATGAAAGAACATGGACGTTTAAAGCATAGCACGATTGTTTCGACAGTCATGAGCAATCTTGGTTTTTATAAAGTCCTTGAAAATCATGGAATTGCAAGCGTTCCAACAGCGGTAGGCGATCGCTATGTGGTCGAAGAAATGAAGAAAAACGGCTATAATCTTGGTGGAGAGCAGTCCGGGCATATTATCTTCCTGGACTATAACACGACAGGTGACGGTCTCCTAACAGGTCTGCAATTAGTCAATATTATGAATGCCACCAGGAAGCCTTTGTCAGAGCTTGCAGGAGAAATGAAAAAATATCCGCAAAAGCTTGTGAATGTCAGGGTAACGGATAAACACCATGTAACGGACAATGAAAAAGTAAAAGAAATGATTGAACAAGTGGAAGCGGAAATGGCCGGCAACGGCAGGATTCTTGTCCGCCCTTCCGGCACAGAGCCGCTTGTACGCGTTATGGCAGAGGCAGCAACCGAGGAACTATGTGATTCTTACGTGAATCGCATCGTCGCGGTTGTGAAGGAAGAAATGGAATTAAAAGAGTAAGGTATAAAAGGGAGCGGGCAAGCTCCCTTTTGCATACTTTAAAAGTATGGAGAGGCTGTGGTTAAATATTAGTTGACGTATCCCTGCCAATCATGTACTATTAATTTGCTTTGTTTTAGCAATCGTTTTAACATTTTTTTACAAAAAAGGGGGCGATTTACGTAGGTTATTTGAAAAAAAGCGCCTGAACTAGCCTAGACGTAAAGCTAGTTGACGAGGAGGAGGTTTATCGAATGTTTCGGCGGATACCTCCCGGCTTGTGACGCAGGGCCGTTAATTTCTTCTTCAAAACACGGAGGCAACTCTGTGCACAAAGGGAAGAAAATGCGCATCCTAAATTTAATGATTAAGGTATAAACAGATACCCAAAAAACAGAGATAAGGGGGCAGGCACTTGCCTCCGAAGCAGTCTTGCCCCCTGTATCAGGGAGGAAAAAGAACATGTGCGGAATTGTTGGATATATTGGCAATAAAGATTCAAAGGAAATTTTATTAAAAGGATTAGAAAAGCTTGAATATAGAGGCTATGATTCTGCAGGCATAGCTGTTAAAAACGAAGAGGGCATTCATGTTTTTAAAGAAAAAGGCCGGATTGCCGATTTGCGAAGCATCGTGGACGAGAATGTGCTGGCAAGCATCGGAATTGGCCACACCCGCTGGGCAACACACGGTGTTCCAAGCAAGGAGAATTCCCACCCGCATCAAAGCTCAACGGACCGCTTTACCCTTGTGCACAACGGTGTAATCGAGAACTATTATTTATTAAAGCGTGAGTATTTAGATGACGTGGAGTTTGCCAGTGAAACGGATACAGAGGTTATTGTGCAGCTGATTGAGAAGTTTGCAAAAGAAGGCTTGGAAACAGTGGAGGCATTCCGTAAAGCTTTAACGCTCCTGCACGGCTCCTATGCTCTGGCCCTTTTAGATGCAGAGGATAATGAAACTATCTATGTAGCAAAAAATAAAAGCCCGCTGCTTGTCGGACTCGGGAACGGATTTAATGTAGTCGCAAGTGATGCGATGGCAATGCTTCAGGTTACCGATCAATTTGTAGAATTGATGGACAAAGAAATTGTTATCGTTAAAAAGGAAGAAATTATTATCCAAAACTTGGACGGAGAAGTAATGAACCGCAAGCCTTACAAGGCCGAGCTCGATGCCAGCGATATCGAAAAAGGCACATACCCGCATTATATGTTAAAAGAAATTGATGAACAGCCGCTCGTGTTGCGCAAAATTATCCAGACGTATCAAAATGAGCAGGGCGAACTCGCGATTGACCGTGAAATCATTGATGCTGTAAATGCTTCTGACCGCATTTATATTATTGCAGCCGGTACGTCTTATCACGCAGGTCTTGTAGGAAAGCAATTCATGGAAAAAATGGCGAAGGTTCCGGTTGAGGTTCACATCTCCAGTGAATTTGGCTACAATATGCCGTTATTATCTGAAAAACCGTTGTTCATCTTCATTTCACAGAGCGGGGAAACTGCTGACAGCCGCGCCGTACTTGTGAAGGTAAAAGAAATGGGCTATCCGGCTTTGACGATTACGAATGTTCCTGGCTCAACTCTTTCCCGTGAAGCGGACTTTACGCTGCTTTTACATGCAGGTCCTGAGATTGCGGTTGCATCTACAAAGGCTTATACCGCGCAAATTGCTGTTCTTGCCATCTTAGCTGAAGTAACAGCAAAGAGCCGAGGTTTAAATATATCCTTTGACCTTGTGAAAGAGCTGGGAATTGCGGCAAATGCGATGGAAGTTCTCTGTGATTCCAAAGAGATCATCGAGCAAATCTCAAGGGAGTTTTTATCGGTCACGCGCAATTGCTTCTTCATTGGCCGCGGCATTGATTTTTATGTGGGCTTAGAGGGAGCATTAAAGCTGAAGGAAATCTCTTATATTCAGGCTGAAGGATTTGCCGGCGGCGAGCTAAAGCACGGCACCATCGCTCTAATTGAAGATGGTACGCCAGTCATTGCCCTTGCGACACAAGAAAGTGTTAACTTAAGCATTCGCGGCAACGTAAAGGAAGTAGTGGCCCGCGGAGCGAACCCATGCATCATTTCGATGAAGGGTCTCAACATGGACGAAGACAGCTTCGTCATCCCGGAAGTACACGATTTATTAACACCGCTTATCTCTGTTATACCGCTGCAATTACTTGCCTACTATGCTGCGCTCCATCGCGAGTGCGACGTCGACAAACCGCGCAACCTAGCAAAGAGCGTAACGGTTGAGTAGGAAGAGAAAAACTGAAATTAGTTTGTGTCTCTGTCCAGTGACATTAAAGTTGGTAACCAATATTCATATTGTTA
>CAYNUT010000144.1:0-5571 GCA_964400595.1 uncultured Neobacillus sp.
TGGTCTAATCGACCGATAGACCCCAAAAAAAGAACTAATGGTCGTATAGAAGTGGTCTAATCGACCGATAGACCCCAAAAAAAGAGGTAATGGTCGTATAGAAGTGGTCTAATCGACCGATAGAGCCGAAAAAAAGAGGTAATGGTCGATGAGAAATGGTCTAATTGACCGATAGAGCCGAAAAAAAGAGGTAATGGTCGATTAGAAGTGGTCTAATCGACCGATAGGCCCCAAAAAAAGAGGTAATGGTCGATTAGAAGTGGTCTAATCGACCGATAGACCCCAAAAAAAGAACTAATGGTCGTATAGAAGTGGGCTAATCTACTGATAGACCCCTAAAAAAGAGGTAATGGTCGTATAGAAGTGGTCTAATCGACCGATCGGCCCGAAAAATAGAGGTAATGGCTGTATAGAAGTGGGCTAATCGACCGATACCTATCGAAAAGCAGGCCTTATGGCCCCTTAAAAGCGGTTTAAGCGACCTATACACCTTTTTTAAGGTCGATCAAACCGATAATGTGATTTAACCAAAAAAAGCACTATAGTAGTTTTCATTTTACGGGTATTAGAATTTTGTAAAAAATTTTTTCCCTATCATCACCCTATTATTATGACAAACATAGAATATTAAAAGGTGGTGATGAGCTATGGGCTTTACTCTCTCAGATTGGCTGCTTTATACATTATGGGGTGTTTTTGGACTAATGATAATTAATTTTCTTATTTCATTCTTCCAGGCATTTTGGAAAGGGTCATTTATTCCAAGTTTTGTTCTCGACTATTTAAAGGATATCATTTATTACGTTCTTCCGTTGAATATACTTTTATCCATGTTTCAAATTGACCCAACCGGGTGGATTCTCGTGACATTCTATTTCATAGGCGGTTTGGCAGTCATAATCAAGTATTTAATGGATCTTAAAACCAAGCTTATAAAATAACTAGGGGGCCTTCCTGCAATAGGAGGGCCTTTTTTGTATATTAAAATCCATTTCAAAATATGTGCATTGACAGATGTCTTTCCTTGGAACATGACACCATTGGACGAATATCTCATATACTATTCTGAATACCCTAAAACGGATGTGGAACTATGAAGAGTTATCGGTGGATTAAGTGGCGAAAATTTATACTATGGTTTGCCCTTATGATGTTTATTGGCATATTGTTGGTTAAAGGCGGACCTGCTTATTGGAATGTTGCTTTTACCATTGTCTATTATTTATTTCAATTGCTCCTTGCGATGTTATTTATGATTATTCAGTTTGTCGCTCTCTTCTGGTTTCTGGCCCGCGGCCGGACGTATTGGATTTTGCCTGGCGAAACCGGCACGAACTGGGATGATTACCGCGGGAATCCAGAGATCGTTGAAAATGCTAGAAGGATTGTCACCCTGCTCAAAGGGGTAAAGGAATTTAAGGAAATGGGAGGCGAGGCCATCAGGGGCCTGCTCCTTTGCGGACCGCCTGGAACCGGCAAGTCTTATTTGGCGCAGGTCATCGCGAACGAAGCCCAGGTCCCGTTTGCTTATGCTTCTGCACCAAGTTTTCAAAACATGTTTTTTGGCGTAGGTAATTTAAAGGTAATGGGGCTCTATAAAAAGGCAAGAAAGCTTGCAAACATGTATGGTGCCTGTATTATTTTTATAGATGAAATCGATGCCATTGGGATGAGCAGGCAGGGAGGAGGCGGTGCTGGCTGAGGCCTCCTGCGCATGGCTGGCAAGGGATGCGCCGGATTGCTCAATGAGCTGCTGCTGCAGATGGATCCTCCAAATATTGATAACTCGAAAATTGCCAAGTTTCTTCGCTCACTTGGGCTGCGGAAAAGGATGGCTGATCGTCCGGCCGTCTTAACCATCGGCGCTACGAACCTTCCCGATGTCCTGGACCAAGCACTGCTCCGACCGGGCCGTTTTGATCGGAAGCTATGGGTTGATTCCCCTGACTATGATGTCCGGGTAGATGTTTTTCAATACTATCTTAAAAAGGTAAAAAGTGATTCAACGCTGACGCCGAAAAAAGCAGCACTTGATACAATCGGGTACAGTCCAGCTCAAATCAAGCATATCGTAAACGAGTCCGTTGTTATTGCCCATCAGCGCGGTGCACAACTGGCAAGTTATGAGGACTTCCGAGCGGCAATGGAAACTTATGAGTGGGGTCTAAAACAGCCGCTTCGCTCCATGAGTGACGATGAGAAGCGAAATGTTGCCTATCATGAGGCAGGCCATGCAGTGGCACAATATTTGTTGAAACCACACGAACGTGTTTGGAAGGTGACGATCATCCGCCGCGGCGGTGCTCTTGGCCTTGCTGCAACGAAGCCGACAGAGGAGAGGTATAACCGAAGCGATAGTGAAATTTTGGCGGAAATTCAGGTTTGTCTAGCAGCCAGGGCAGTGGAAGAAGAGTTCTTGTCCAAGAAATTGAACGGTGTCACCTCCGACCTGCAGCAGGCTACATTACTTGCCGGCGCCTATCTTGGAATGGTCGGAATGGGAGATGAATTATTCAGCTGGCTTGCTATAGGCTCTCGCATTGAAGGACTGCGGATCCTTCGGCCAAAGATTAACAAGCTTTTAAATGACCAAATGCTCCAGGTGAAAAAACTAGTGAAGGGGCACGCTGATTTCGTTCACTCCATTGCAGAGGAACTGCTGAATCGCGGCGATTTGACCGGAGAAGAAATCGAAGAAATATATGTGGGGCTCTATGGGCAGACAAGACCCGAGCCGCCTAAGGTTGAGTATATGGACTCTTCTGTAGTGAGTGAATTTGGAATGAACCTTGAGATAGATTTTAATGATATGGAGGATTCAAAATAAAATAGATTGTTAAAACCTCGTCGTTTGCCGGCGGGGTTTTTGGTTATTGGCTGGAGATTTTTTGGACATATATTTTAAAGCTGTTCATACATTTACTTTAGGAAGATACAAGCAGTGGCATGGACAACCCGATGGGACATACTGCCGTGAGCTGGTTCAACCGCAAACCATCCGAAGGAAAAGGGGAAGTTAGTCCAGATGGAATTCCTACAAGAAATTATGAACAGTTATCAAGCCTTTTTTTCATTTGAGACGCTACAGAAGGTCGTGACGAATCCTTCCAGCTGGGGAGTTATTGGCTCGCTGATTATCCTTGAGGGATTATTGTCGGCTGATAACGCTCTCGTGTTAGCGGTCATGGTCAAGCATTTGCCAAAAAATCAGCGCAAAAAAGCGTTATTCTACGGGATATTCGGTGCCTATATTTTTCGGATTATCGCCATTGGCTTGGGAGTTTCCCTTATCAAAATCGCCTGGATTAAGATTGTTTGCGGCCACTATCTGCTTTGGATTGTTTTTCAAAACCTCTTGAAGAAAAATGAGGAGGAAGAGGTTAAACAAGGTAAGGCTGGATTCTGGGGGACCGTTTTAACCGTTGAGCTCATGGACATTGCCTTTAGCTTTGACAGTGTGATTGCGGCATTTGGTGTCTCTAATCAAGTTTGGGTCCTGTTCTTCGGCGGTGTCCTGGGAATATTAATGATGCGGGGCGTCGCACAGTTATTCATTACACTGATTGAAAAAATACCTGAACTGGAAACAACCGCTTTTCTCTTAATTGCGATTATTAGTGTAAAAATGATTGCGTCAGCCTTCGGATTCCATCTGAATGAGGTTGGGTTCTTTAGTATTATCGTGGCAGTTTTATTGGGAACCTTTATTATTCACTCCATCAGGAAAAATTCCGAACCAAGTACTTGAAAAATTAACCCGCAAAGAGCAAGAGACCAGGAATTGTTCACTGGTCTTTTTTCAATGATATTCAGCTAGAAAACAAGTAAACTAGATAGTAAAGACCTGTAGTTATGAAATGGGGGATACTTTGAGTTCGATTCAAACAAAAGGGATGGGACGTGAATTTACCTATTTACGGTTATTTAAAACATCCAGGCATTTTTCTGCTTTGCTGTTTGGGCAAATTTTTTCCCTGCTGGGAACCTCAATCACGAATGTCATTTTACCAATTGTTGTTCTTCAGGAAACAAAATCGACGGCGATGATGGGAACAGTGATCGCGATTTATATGGCGCCGTTTGTAGTTCTGCTTCCTTTTTCCGGTGTGATGGTAGATAAATTAAATAAGGTTAAAATTATGTTTGCAGTTGATTTTGTCCGCTTTGTGCTGATGATGATTTTAGCCATTATGGCCCTAATGAACCAGTTACATATGAGTGCACTTTTCATCATTATGTTTTTTATGGGGATGATGGATGGCTTTTTCCAGCCGGCATATTCCGCAGTCAGGGCGAAGGTGTTTACGAAGGATATCCGCAATGCAGCCAACGCGTTAACACAAGTCAGTGTACAAGCACTCCGGATATTTGGTCCGATTCTAGGAGGGGTGATTGTTTCTGCCTTTTCAGCTGCCTGGGGATTTGGAATTGATGCCATTACCTACATCATATCGCTCCTCTTTTTGTTTAGTCTGCGGACCCTAAGCTTTCAAAAAAGAGAGAATCAGCCCGGTCAAAAAAGTTCTATTAAGCAGGACTTTATCGAAGGGATTGTAGTGCTGAAAGAACAGTCATGGTTATGGGTTACGATTCTCGCTTTTTCAATAGTTAATATTTTTTCAGGCGGCATCATGCGGATTCTCATTCCTTGGCTCATTAATATCTATTACAAGTTCGAGCCGGTTGTTTTTGGCCTCATTCTTTCGGCAGGAGGCGCCGGTGCAATTGTTTGCGGAATTATTTTTGGCTTACGGAGTGAATGGAAAAAAAGGGGGCTGCTGGCGTACTCTGGCACCGCTTTGAGTGGTGTGTCACTCTTGGTTATGCCGTTTATCTCGAATCTTTATCTATTGATGCTCTGCATGTTTTTGCATGGTGCCGGAACGATGTTATTCGGATTGATTTGGGAAACGAGTCTCCAGGAGCTTGTGCCCGAGGACAAATTCGGCCGAGTCGTGAGCCTGGATATGCTGGGTTCGTTTGCGTTCTTGCCTGTCGGGTATCTAGTCACAGGATGGCTGGCTGAGGGAATCGGTGAAATATTCACTTTTGTTCTTTTTAGCAGCATTATCATTCTTATTTCTCTGGTGGTTATGATAAATAAAGGCGTGCGGAATTTTGATTAGGAGAAAAGGAAGACTAAGAACCCTTCTAGTTACTCATTAGCTGCTGTTTTCGCTCTTAAGGTGTAATTAGAACCTTTCTAGTTACACAATAACTTAGATTTTTGCTCTTAAGGTGTAATTAGAACCTATCTAATTACACGATAAACCCGTTTTTCGACCTTAAGGTGTAACAAGGACCTTTCTAGTTACACCATAACTTAGTTTTTCGCTCTTAAGGTGTAATTAGAACCTATCTAATTACACGATAAACCCGTTTTACCACTTTAAGGTGTAACAAGGACCTTTCTAGTTACACCATAACTTAGTTTTTTGCTCTTAAGGTGTAATTAGAACCCTTCTAATTACACGATAAACCCGTTTTACCACTTTAAGGTGTAACAAGGACCTTTATAGTTACACCATAACTTAGTTTTTTGCTCTTAAGGTGTAATTAGAACCCTTCTAA
>CAYNUT010000144.1:5671-8797 GCA_964400595.1 uncultured Neobacillus sp.
TTACCACTTTAAGGTGTAACAAGGACCTTTATAGTTACACCATAACTTAGTTTTTCGCGTTTAAGGTGTAATTAGATCCTTCCTATTTACACGATAGTACCTGTTTTACCACTTTAATGTGAAACTAGCGTCCTTCTTGTTACACATTAGCATCCGCTCCCCGGCATAAAAGGGTGACTAGAATCTTTCTTGTCACCCTTTTATGCCACTATTTATCCAGGTTGCTTTTCGCAAGGCTGCGGAAAAATTTTTCCATAGAGGTCATTAAATCATTAAGTGATTCTTCGTTAACGACCGCGTGATTTATCGATGCTGCCGGTTCTCTGAGTACAATTGGTTCTACATGTCTAATATCGGAAGACTCTTCTTCTTCTCTGTGACGTGATCTCTTCCTATCATAATCCCGGTATTTGTATTGTTTCTCATCATGTTTTTCAGATTTTCCTTCTTGTGCCTTTTCAATTTTTAATCCATAGCTGACACTTTTGATATGGAACATGGCAATGCGGACGACTTCCTCCTTGTTGATCAAAGATACATAGTCAGGGTGTACTTCGCTTAGTACGCCTTCCAATTTTTCGGGACCGCCGCGATTAATTCGCACCCATTGAAATTTCAATGAATCCATGAGGATTTTGAAATTATCCGCTTTTTTAAACTCAAAATCTTTAGGGATTTCGGTGCTAAATTTCATTTCGCCCTTCATATTATTGGTAAAACTTTTAATGTGCTGGGAATTATAGTATACAACCCCTTCATCCTCAGTAAAAAGAACGAGGTGATCGTCACTTGCATCCAGCAATTTTCCTACCCTTGACTCCGGTCCGCCACGACCCACCTTGATTACATTTCCTACAAAATACTTCATGATATCTTTATCCATCTTTAGTTTTCCTCCCGAATTTCAATTATTAAATGTTAACACTGCATCTATATGTGTCTCGGAGAGATGTTGTCCTAATAAATTAGCCTTTTTTTCATAGCTTACGAGAAAATAGGCAAATGATAGGATAGGATACAAGACCCTTGACCTATAGGGTCAGGGTTCGTGGGTACGGGTGTTCAAAACTGTTAAAAAATTTCACTTTACTGACTTACGTTGTCATACTTTTGAAAAATGAGTATCTAAGAAATCATCAAGTGCCCGCCAAGAAGAATTTTGGAGAGGATATCGGTAATCTGTAGCACTTAACTAGTGCCCGTCATGCAGAACTGCAAGTAGTAGGAGCAACTAGTGCCTGTCAACGAGCAGCCAATAACAGGGGCAAAGATTTTTTCAAATGGATTCACTCTATAGAAACCGTTAAATTATCCTAATTTCAACATATATGTCAAATTGCTTATTTTATTAAAGAAGGAATACCCTGTTCCTATAGCGAATCAGAACCAATAGGAAAAATAATGAAGAAAGAGAGATAAAAATGGTTACCAAAAAACAGCGAAAACCCCAGGAGACACTGTTGTTAAGAGGGGAATTAATCGCGAAATTAAAAGTATCGAAAGCCCAGATAAACGCCTATCTTAAGGACGGAATGCCTCACTATATGATTGGGAATGAATCTCGATTTTTGGAAAGTGAGGTGTTGAAATGGCTGGAGTCCTATCAGCCATCTCAGGAAAGGTTAGAGAGTGAATTTCGAGACAAAAAAGGGAGGAAACTAGAAGAATATGTAACACAAGAAATTGTCCTGGCCACGCTGAGAATAACGAAAGAGAATTTGACGGGGCAATGTCGAAAGGGCATGCCTTTTGAAAAAGTAGGAGAGAAAGATTTTTTTCATATACAGGATATCCTGGATTATTACCGGAAGGGTTCCGAAGCTGTTACAAAAGAATCTACTAATAGAAAGTCTTTTAAAAAATTGTTAATGCCAATGTGTGCCAGAGTTCCAATGGATGTTCCTTTTATTATCGTGGATGGTTCTTATAATTTTAATAATGGGACAGCGGGGACAGGCCTTGTCCTCGTGGAAAATTGGGAAAGTGCAGCTGGAATTTCCAATGTCTTGGAGATTAAGACTACTAAATCAATCGTATGTGAATTCCTGGCCTTGCTGGATGCATTGAGATTGACAAAAAAGAAAAATATCAATAAGGCCATTATCGTGACAGATCAGGAAGCTTGGGCTAAGGGAATCACTTTTGACACGGAAATGTTTGAAGGATCTGTAAAGTCCTACATAAAGGAATTTAACCAGCTATGGAATGAACTGGAAGGGAAGGTTACTGTTAAATATATTGGCGGTTTGAACCAAGGGAAAAAGAATTTGCTTTATAAAAAAGCAGATTTCTTAAGCCGGAAGTATAAAAAAGGATATAATGAAGAACTTGAGATTTGATAGGGGAGAGAATGATGATGGAACATGTATTAAAAGAAATTATTAAAAAGTGTGACAAAGCCATAAAGCGGGAAGATTTTGATACCTTGATGAATTACTATAGTGATGATGCTATTTTGGTTGTAAAACCAGGGATGATAGCGCGCGGGAAAGAGGAAATAAAAAAAGCATTTATAGCGATTGCAAGCTATTTTAATAATAGTCTTGTTCCAGCACAGGGTGAAATGATAATTTTAGAAGCGGGAGATACTGCACTTGTTATTTCGCAAACGCTGCTTGATGCTAATCAATCAGAGCCTGAATTTTCTATGGATCGAAAAGCAACGTACGTATTTAAGAAAAATCAACAGGGCGAATGGCTTTGCGCTATCGACAATTCCTATGGAACGGATTTAATTAAGTAAACCTTATAACTTGTCCTCGCAACCAATAGGATTATTAATTTAGTTGCGCTTGTCATTTTCGGCTAAAATAGAAATTAGCAACTTCCATTTAAATAGAGTAGGTTTATTAAAGGGGGCATCATTGTGAAACAGGATGGATTTATTGAAGTCACCGGGGGAAAGGTTGGGTATCAAAGGTTTGATGACGGCGGCAGCGGAACACCTGTTATTATTTTACATGGGGGGCCAGGCTCATCATGTTATTCACTTCAGGGGTTGAAAAAACATGCAAGTGACCGTAAATGGGAATTTATCCGCGGTAAATGCGAACATATCCGCGATAGTCATAAACATATCTCGCTTTCACAATAATCGGTTCGCCTAATGGTATTAAAATGATCATT
>CAYNUT010000145.1:0-5056 GCA_964400595.1 uncultured Neobacillus sp.
CCAAAGCGCCGAGGAGAAGGAAAAGCGGAAGCGCCTTGTCCAGCCCCGACAAGCGCTGGAGGGCCTGACGTTGAAGTCGTTCTTTGACTTCAGCGGCAGGACCGAAGCGACCTCGAGGGGCTAGGCGCTGCAGCTAGACGAGCTCCAGGACCTCCCCGCGGAAAGCGAGTGCCCGGAGCGGATATCAACAGGCCCATTCGCCTGGACAATCAATAAATTTTGGTATTTAGATTTTGACAGAATAAAAAAATTGCCAAGAAATATACCCTTTCTCGACAATCTGACCAGGCCAAGCCTGGTTTTTTATTTTACTATCATCTTGGTGATAAACGCTGGTACGGATTTCTGCAGGGACCTGTAGACAAGTCCGTTAAAATAAAAGAAATAACTGATCCAGCCCCCGGATTTGATAATTCCTTTGGCAAGCTTGCGGACATTCTTCTGCTTTCGGACTTTCGAATCTGATAAATAAATTCCAAGCAATCCGCGATTGATGAGCTGGTGGAATTTTTTATGCGGCAAAAATTCCGTATGCCTGTCCGCTTCCGAAACAAAATGCTTTAAGCGGTTGAAGAGTGTTTCCTCGTTTTCATAATAGGTACAAAAATTCAAATCTCCTCCTGCTCTGTCCTCCTCTTGGTCAATAAAATAATCCAGCAGGATATGTAATCCTTGTATGTAAGGAAAATAGCCCTTCCGTATATTGACAGCATCTTCGCCCTTAAAGTCCTCCCTCATGGCGTAGGAAATCAGACAGAAAATCCCTAAGGTTGAACCGGAACACGCGGAGAATTCATACCATTCCATTTCCGGCAGGCGCTTTTGATAACGATGGAACCAATTTTCTAAACGCGGCACACGCTCTTCCTGGGTCACATGCTTGTGAATTTGCAAATCACAATAATAGCGGCACAACTCAAGAAGGTATTCCTTGATTAAATCATAATGCTCCACTTCCCTTAACACAGACCGGCATGCTTGTGATAAATCGTTCAAATAACCACCGTCGTCCTGGTCTTCTCGGAGGCGGTAATAGTTTTTCCTATCAGCCTGTAAAACAAGTGCATCCTCCATTGATTCATGAAGGGCCGCAAAATCGTTAGGATCAAGAGAAGTACTGCGGTCGCAAAGATTATCCAAATAATCACTGATTGTTTGATAGGCGACGATAAACTTTACCGCTTTTTGATAATCCTCCTTAGCTGTAAGCGCAAGGATGGCGCCGCCTTCACAATGGAAGGTTTTATGTTCGATGCTGGCGAGGGCCTGGCTCCTCAGCTCCGGATTCGGAATTTTTTGGGCACGGCTTTTCCAATAAGCCAATTCTTTGTGGACGGCTGGAAGTATTTTGCGATAAACCCTGGACATCAGGGTAACTGGCATCATAGGAAAACCACAACCTTTCTTTTTTTGTCTTGCCCAATACGCTTTCTCTATACTAAACAATATAGCCAATGGCTTTTAATTGACTGTTGACAAAATCCTTAGCGTATTCAAAAACTTCTTCACGCTCAGGCTCATTAAAAATTTCATGATAACACTTCGGCCATTCCTTAAACCTTTTTTCAGATAGCGGAACATGATTAAACCATTCCTTGACCGCAGCTTTGTTAACAATCTTGTCGTCACCTCCCTGCATAAGGAGCATGGGAACATCTTGTGAATTTTCAAGCTGCAGAAACGCCTGCTTTATCGCTGTGGCAAGCTCCCGGTACCACCTGACAGAAACCTGTGTGACGTATAGAGTATCATTGGAATCAGCTTCCCTGACTTCTTCATTTCTTGTTGCCATTTGAATAGTTAAACCCGAATTCATTTTTAAGGAAGGAAAAACAACATTTAACCCAAGGGAGAGAAACTCTTTAAATTTTGAAGGAGAATTCACCAGCCCTAAACAAGGGGAAGAAAGAATAACCCCCGCAATATTCAGCCTTTGCTTCTGTAAAAGGCGGATGGAGATTAACCCTCCCATACTATGACCAAGTAAGAATACTGGCAGATCATAGCGATAGGCTGCCTGCACCCAGTCCTTTACCTCATATATGTAATCATCAAAGGAATCAATATGGCCACGATTGGCTCTTGTTGTCATCCCCTGACCGGGAAGATCGGCCATAATAACATGAAAGCCGGATGAACGCCACATCTCGATCAGCCAGCCATACCTGCGGTGGTGCTCCATCGCACCGTGTACCATTACGATAACCCCTTTGGCATCCCCTTCTGCTTCCCACTTCCACATAATTGCTTTTCCCCCTATAAAGTAATACTTTTTGTATTTTACCATATTAAATTAAGGAATATGGTTTCTAAGCTTTTCGGCAAAATAAAGAGTTATACTTTTTGAAAATTACTTATTATATTCGTTAAAATAGGATTATCATTCCATAAAAGGAGATTAAAAACATGATTTATCCTTTCAAAGATAAATACCCTTTAATTGCTGACACTGCGTTTATCGCAGATTTTGTCACCATCACAGGTGATGTTGAAATTGGCGAGGAGTCCAGCGTATGGTTCAATTCAGTAATTCGCGGGGACGTCTCATATACAAAGATTGGAAAAAAAGTAAATATACAGGATAATTCAATCTTACATCAAAGTCCTAATAACCCGCTAATTTTAGAGGATGAGGTCACTATTGGCCATCAGGTTATCCTCCATAGCTGTATCATTAGGAAAAAAGCGCTAATCGGGATGGGTTCGATTATTCTTGATAAGGCTGAAATCGGCGAGGGAGCCTATATTGGTGCCGGCAGTCTTGTCCCCCAGGGAAAAATAATTCCTCCTAATACATTAGCATTTGGCAGACCGGCGAAAGTTATTAGAGAATTAACAGCCGAGGATATTCAGGATATGGAAAGAATCACTCGGGAATATGTCGAAAAAGCCCAATATTATAAGTCACTAAAATCATAAAAAGCACCCACAATCTGAATTGCTTCCCCTACTGTTAGATTGTGTCTAACAATTGGGGGGCAGTTCAATTCATGGGTGCTTTTGCATTAGTTTTTCATTGGTTGGAGTACTTTCCCTGATTTATAATCACGTTGAAAAGAATAAACATCTTCAACATATACCTGGTGCCAAACCATGAACATAAGGACTGTCCAGATTTTCCGGCTGTTGTCTGCCTTCCCTTGACAATGGTCGTCAAGCAGCCTTAATAAATAAGTTTTATTAATTAAATGGTCCGTGTGGCTCTCATGAATGATTTTTTTCGTCCAATCATGCATTTCAGCTTTTAACCAGTGGCGGATTGGTACAGGAAAGCCGAGCTTTTTGCGATTGAGAACATGCTCTGGAACAACTCCTTCCGCAGCCTTACGCAGAACATACTTCGTCGTTCCATTGGCCGTTTTCAAGCTGGTTGGAATCTTCGAAGCAATTTCAAATACAGCTTTATCCAGGAACGGAACGCGCAGCTCCAATGAATGTGCCATGGTCATTTTATCAGCTTTCAGTAAAATATCCCCGCGCATCCATGTATGAATATCGATATATTGCATCCGGTCGACCGGATCATAACCTCTTGATTCTTCATACAGCGACTTTGTAACTTCCGTAAAGTTTAAGCCTTCACGATAGACAGTTAAAAGCTCCCTTTTTTCTTCTTCGGTAAACATCTTTGCATTGCCGATATACCGCTCTTCCATTGGTGTTGTACCACGTTCAATGAAGCTTTTGCCTTTTGTTCCTTCCGGCATCATGTTGGCAATCCCTTTTAGAAGTACCTTGCCGACTCGCGGAATTTTATTAAATACTTCTAAATCCTGTGGTTCGCGGTAAATATTATAGCCGCCGAATAATTCATCTGCACCTTCACCAGACAATACAACTGTTACATGCTTGCGCGCTTCGCGGGCCACAAAATAAAGCGGTACACAGGCTGGGTCTGCCAGCGGATCATCCATATGCCACATGATTTTCGGAATCTCATTCATATATTCCTCAGGAGTAATCACGTAGCTGATATTTTCCACCCCTAGCTTTTCAGCCGTTTCTTTTGCTACATCAATTTCACTGAAGCCATTGTGCTCAAAGCCGACAGAGAACGTTTTGATTGCCGGATGAAATTCTTTGGCAATGGAGGCAATAATGGAAGAATCAATCCCCCCAGAAAGAAAAGAACCTACCGGAACATCACTGCGCATATGTTTTTCAACCGAATCGAATAGTACATCTCTAATCTCTTTAATAAAATCAGCTTCTGATTTTTGCACAGGCTTGAAATGGGCTTTCCAATAACGGTTGAACTCCATTGGAGCGCCGATTTTTTTGGTAAAATAATGACCTGGCTCGAGCTTCTTAATTCCTTGAGACAAGGTGGAAGGTTCAGGCACGAACTGATACGTTAAATAATGCTGCAAGGCATCATAGTCCAAAACATCATTTTCAAGTGCCAGCAAAATACTTTTCTTTTCAGAGGCAAAGAATGTTCTTTCGCCATCCTGCATATAAAAGAACGGTTTAATGCCGAATGGGTCGCGGGCTCCATAAAGTGTTTGCTCCTGCTTATCCCAAATAACAAAAGCGAACATACCACGCAGTTTTTCAACTGCTTTTTCCTTTAAATGACTGTAAAGAGCGATAATGACCTCGGTATCAGAACTGGTTGCAAATGTCAGACCTTCCTTAAGAAGTTCTTCCCTCAGCTCAACATAGTTGTAAATTTCGCCGTTAAAAATAATCCAGTAGCGCTCATTCTCATAAGTGAGCGGCTGATGGCCCGACTCGATGTCAATAATGCTCAAGCGGCGGAACCCAAATTGAATATGGTCATCATAATAAAATCCGTCATCATCAGGACCGCGATGGGTAATCATATCGTTCATATTTTTAAATTGCTGTTTTTGATCATCACTATAGTTTTGTGCTTTATCGTGTACACAACCTATAAATCCACACATTATGTACCTCACCTACTTTAAATAAAAAATATCACAGCCAATAAAACATACTCTCTAATACTACCACTTTTTTTGAAAAAAGGAACAGTGTAGATTTAGGAAATCCAGATACAATCATTTTTTACGTCTTTAGACTCATTTAAACA
>CAYNUT010000145.1:5066-8746 GCA_964400595.1 uncultured Neobacillus sp.
TTATTCTATTCATAAAAAATTAGACGGAAAAATAAAACGGGAGTTACATTCATCATGCAACTCCCTATCGCTTTTTATATATTTGCTTGTTGACGTAATACGTCTGCTTTATCTGTACGTTCCCATGGAAGATCCACATCCGTACGGCCAAAGTGACCATATGCTGCGGTTTGCTTATAAATTGGGCGGCGAAGGTCCAACATCTTGATGATGCCGGCAGGACGAAGGTCGAAGTTATTGCTTACAAGCTCAACCAATACATCCTCGCTCACCTTACCTGTACCGAACGTATCAACAGAAATGGAAACAGGTCTTGCTACACCAATTGCGTAAGCAAGCTGTACTTCACATTTTTCAGCAAGCCCAGCTGCAACAATATTTTTTGCCACATAGCGTGCGGCATAAGCAGCAGAACGGTCAACTTTAGTCGGATCCTTACCGGAGAAGGCACCGCCGCCATGGCGTGCGTATCCGCCGTAAGTATCAACAATAATTTTACGCCCAGTTAAGCCGGCATCTCCCTGCGGTCCGCCGATAACGAAGCGACCTGTTGGGTTAATAAAGTATTTAGTATTTTCATCGATTAGTTCCTGCGGAACAACCGGGTTGATCACATATTCTTTTATGTTTCGTTGAATTTGTTCTAATGTTACTTCTGGATGATGCTGGGTAGAAATAACAATCGTATCAATGCGAACAGGATTATTATTCTCATCGTATTCCACGGTAACTTGTGTTTTACCATCCGGACGAAGATACGGAAGGAGCTCTTCTTTACGGACTTCAGTTAAACGGCGTGCAAGCTTATGTGCTAACGAAATTGGAAGAGGCATAAGCTCTTTCGTTTCGTTGCAGGCAAAGCCAAACATTAAACCCTGGTCCCCTGCTCCAATTGCTTCAATTTGTTCGTCTGACATTTGACCTTCACGTGCCTCTAAGGCCTGGTCAACACCCATAGCGATATCAGGCGACTGTTCGTCAATTGAGGTTAGTACAGCACAAGTTTCAGAGTCAAAACCATATTTAGCACGATTATAGCCAATGGTTTTAATGGTTTCACGGACAATTTTTGGAATATCAACATAGGTTGAAGTGGTGATTTCCCCTGCAACAAGTACTAATCCTGTTGTTACTGATGTTTCAGCAGCAACACGGGCATTGGCATCCTTTGCTAAAATAGCATCTAAAATGGAATCAGAAATTTGGTCACAGATCTTATCAGGATGACCTTCAGTTACTGATTCAGAAGTGAACAAACGACGTTTTGTTGACATCTGAATTCCTCCTATATTATTGAAATAAAGTGAGGTTATTTGTTTGGGGTTTATGTATACCTTGCCTTTTAACCTCTGGTTGATACGGAACTCATTCCCTTAGTAGTATGAAATAAACACGGGGTTTTTATTAAAAAACACAGTTTTACTAAAAAACACAGTTTTACTAAAAAACCCGATTGAAAATTCTCACGATGTAAGAAAGAAAAAGCGATTATAAAGCACGAAAAGAATCTCTTTACATACAAAAAACCTTTCCTGCTTGAGGAAAGGTTGAAATAACAAGTTTTTCGCGCCTTTCACTCTTATCGTTCAAGGTCAAGCCTTGCATCAGGTTTAGCACCTTTGCTCGGAAAAGGCATGAGGTAATATTCCTCCCTGCATTTTCTTCGTTGGCAGGTTGCTGGGTTTCATTGGGCCTGTCCCTCCACCAGCTCGGGATAAGAGAGTATCCGTTCAAGGGTAAATAATAACCTACACTATCGAATAATGTCAATGGATTTTTTTCGAAATTTCCCTTTATTACATGTAACAATTTTTGTATCCCATAATGAATAATCATGACTTTTTTCCCATTTACTGAATAAGTTGTAAAATATAACCTAATAGCAAGTGAATAGTATAGATTAATAAAATGATTGTGTTATACTATTTATAATATATTCACATTAAAAATATTAAAAAGGAAGGTTTCAGTAAATGAATTCTCTCCATATTCCGAATGAATTAAAGCAATTTCTACTGGAAAACAATGTTCAGGTACAATTATCTGTTCCACAGTTAGTTGAGAAAATATTAAGCAGAGAAGAAGGAACATTAACGGCAACAGGGGCAGTTCGGGTGTCCACCGGCAAATATACAGGCCGCTCACCGGAAGACAAATTCATCGTTTCTGAAAAATCCTCAAAGGGGAAAATTGCCTGGGGGGCCCTGAATCAGCCGATTTCCGAAGAAGTTTTTAGCAGCCTCTATTACAAGGTTCTGGAATACTTAAAACAAAAAGATGAAATTTTTGTCTTTAAGGGGTTTGCCGGCGCGGACAAAAAATCACGTCTTCCTATTCAAGTCGTTAATGAATTAGCGTGGCATAATTTATTTGCCCACCAGCTGTTCATCCGCCCGTCAGAAGATGAACTGCTGGCACATGATGCCGGATTCACGGTTATTTCTGCGCCCCATTTCAAAGCCGATCCCTCAGTTGATGGCACCAATTCAGAAACTTTTATTATGATTTCCTTTGAACGCCGTATCGTATTAATTGGCGGGACCGAATATGCCGGTGAAATGAAAAAATCGATTTTTTCCGTCATGAATTATTTACTGCCAGAAAACAATATCTTTTCCATGCATTGTTCAGCAAACGTTGGGCTTGAAGGGGATGTTGCCTTATTCTTCGGATTATCCGGAACAGGAAAAACAACTCTTTCCGCCGATCCTAACCGCCGCCTGATTGGCGATGATGAGCACGGCTGGTCCTCTAATGGAGTCTTTAATATTGAAGGGGGCTGCTATGCGAAATGCATCAATCTTTCCCGTGAAAAAGAGCCGCAAATATTCGATGCTATCCGTTTTGGAACCGTTCTCGAAAATGTTGTCATTAACCAAGAATCCCGCATTCCCGATTATGATGACGGAACATTAACAGAGAATACCCGTGCTGCTTATCCAATAGAAGCAATTGATAATATTATCCAGCCAAGCATCGCGAGTCATCCGGACACGATTGTCTTCTTAACGGCGGATGCCTTTGGAGTATTGCCGCCGATTGCAAAATTAACGAAAGAACAGGCGATGTATCACTTTTTAAGCGGATATACATCCAAGCTTGCTGGAACGGAACGAGGAGTAACCTCGCCGCAGGCAACCTTCTCGACCTGCTTTGGAGCACCATTCCTGCCGCTTCCGGCAACCCGTTACGCAGAAATGCTCGGCGAAAAAATTCTTGAGCATAATGCTAATGTCTTTCTTGTTAACACTGGCTGGACCGGCGGGGAATATGGTGCCGGCAAGCGCATGAAGCTTTCCTATACAAGAGCGATGGTGCAGGCTGCACTAGAGGGTGAGCTTAACCATGTGGAAACCGTGAAGGACAAAATCTTCGGACTAAATATTCCGCTTCATATTGCCGGTGTCCCGGATGAAGTCCTGCAGCCGAACAAAACGTGGACTGATCAAAAGGCATACGAGGCAAAGGCAAAAGAATTAGCTGCAAAATTCCGGGAGAACTTTAAAAAGTTTTCTGGAGTATCACGAGAAATCGAGGGAAAAGGCGGCCCGGTTGCCTAACATAACAAAAGCCCTTATCATTATTGGGATAAGGGCTTTTGGTTTCTTCATAGCGTCCGTTAAGATGGCCGATAAGAGACATTTCGTCCCGGTTTTCTCGAAGTTTTGTCCTAAAGACGC
>CAYNUT010000146.1:0-8730 GCA_964400595.1 uncultured Neobacillus sp.
CATAAGCATTCTCCCAGTGATCTTCATATAACTTATCTGGAAAATCATATTCTTCTGGTGTATGAGTTACTGGCTCTGTAAAATCTTTCTTTTCTATCTCAATAGTGAATCCTCTATCTGTTTTATTTACATAGACATCATAATACTTATCTGTTGTATACTTTATTGGAATAACAGTTCCCTTCCACTTCTCTTTTGGTAGATGTATAATTTCGTATTCCATAGCTTTCATCCTTTCTTCTTATAGCAGTTATCGCCTTAGCATTCTCTAGTTCTGCTCACTTTATATTTATCATAATCCCTTCAACAAACGACATCAAGACACTTCCTTCTTTAACTTTATTATATAGTGTTCGAATTTTTGTGTCTACAATATTATACTAATACTAAGATCTATAAGAATACCGATTAATGCTTGCAACAAAAAATCACTTCTCTCAATAAAAAACCGCCACAAAAGTGACGGTAATAAACAACAATTATTTGATTAACTCTTTACCCCCCATATACATTTGCAATGGTTCCGGTATTGATATGGTACCATCTTCTTTCAAATTATTTTCTAAAAATGATATCAACATTCTTGGAGGTGCTACGACTGTATTGTTAAGAGTATGCGGGATATAGTTTTCTCTATTTTTACTTTTTATCCGGATAGAAAGACGTCTTGCCTGTGCATCTCCTAAGTTAGAACAACTACCAACTTCAAAATATTTTTTCTGTCTCGGTGACCATGCTTCTATATCTATACTTTTTACTTTTAAATCTGCCAAATCACCCGAACAACACTCCAAAGTACGTACAGGTATATCTAAAGTGCGGAAAAACTCAACCGTATACTGATATAGCTTTTCGAACCAACCTGCACTATCTTCCGGTTTGCATACCACAATCATTTCCTGTTTTTCAAATTGATGAATTCGATACACACCACGCTCTTCAATACCATGAGCACCAACCTCTTTACGAAAACACGGTGAATAGCTAGTTAGTGTTTGGGGAAGTTTTTCTTCATCAATAATTGTATCAATAAACTTACCAATCATAGAATGTTCGCTTGTGCCTATGAGATATAAATCTTCACCTTCAATCTTATACATCATATTTTCCATTTCTGAGAAGCTCATAACACCGTTCACAACATTGCCCCTAATCATAAATGGGGGTATATAATAGGTAAATCCTCTGTCAATCATGAAGTCCCGTGCATAGGAAAGAATTGCAGAATGCAAACGTGCTATATCACCGCAAAGATAATAAAAACCGTTTCCACTTGTTTTTCTTGCACTATCCAAATCGATACCCTTTAACTTTTCCATAATATCAACATGATATGGTATCTCAAAATCTGGTACAACAGGCTCTCCAAATCGTTCAACATTTTCGCTATCATCTTTACCGATTGGCACAGTGGGGTCTATAATATTGGGGATAACCAGCATCCTTTTGCGAATCTGAACGTCAAGGTCATCAATTTTCCTCTCCAATTCTGAGAGTTCATCTGCCATAGCAGTTATATCTGCCTTCGCTAATTCAGCTTCATCCTTTTTTCCTTTTGATATTAATATGCCAATTTCTTTACTGATTGAATTTCTTCTGCTTCTGAGATAATCACGTCTTGATTTTGCTTCCCGATTTTGAGTGTCTAAAGCAATAACCTCATCTACAAGTATGATTTTTTCATTCTGAAATTTTTTTCTGATATTTTCTTTTACAATCTCAGTGTTTTCACGCAATAACTTAATGTCTAACATTATTTTCCTCCTCACATATTTTCTTTTTATAGAGATAACAGTATGAGTTTAGAAAAATAAAAGCCTTCCGAACCCATACAAATAATATGGGACGGAAAGCATCCGCGGTACCACCCAAATTGTCAGATATAACTGACCACTCTAAAGTGCTATAAAGGGCACACCCTTCGACTCATCGCCGACAGCTCTAAAAATGGAATGGTTTAACCTCTCACCGGTTTGCACCAACCACCGGCTCTCTTGGAGATTTATAAACCTTAGTTTTTATCATCGCTATTAAATATATTATATGCATATATAAATAAATTTACAATAAAGATTGCTAATTCTGTGGTAAAAACATAAAATTTTGCCTTTTGTACTTAATAGATCTTGTATATTTAGCTATCGGCAAATCGGTAATTCGACTACAACCTCTGTATGCCTTGAGTAGACAATAATGATGTCGTCAAGACCTAGTATCCCCTTAGCGGCAGTATAATTTGTGCTTCCCTTCAGCACCTAATTTGTTTCTATATACACAGTAATTGAATCGGCATCAAGTTCATTTATTCATCATGTTTGCTTATGAATCTCTTTACTGCTTTGCCTGCTGCAATCGGATGTTGCATCCATACATAAGCATGGATGGAATTTTCTATATGCTCAATTTCATATGTATGCAGTAGACTAGTGAACGCAGATAGGCTGCTTCTGATTTTCTCATCTTCCCACTCTTCTTCGCTTGGAAGGAATAGAATAGGACATTTTACCTTCTTATAATATTGCTCAAATTTCACATCCCAGTATTTCTGAATATATTCTGTTCTAACATGGTTTAAATAGCAATATGTAAAATTACCATTTTGCATCTGTTGTAGATTGTGTTCAAAGAAGGCTAAGAAATATTCATTCCATAATCCTTGTTGTATTAATTCCGCTCGTTGTTCCTCAATATACTCTTCTTTCGTTTTAAATACACGTTCCTCCCTTTCAGCCAGTACAGTCCGCATGACTTCTTTTTTATGTTCAATTTCCTCCTCCGTTCCATTAAATAACCCGTATTCTCCAAACTCATTATATAAAGCCCCTTCACATATGAGGGATAGGACGAGCTCTGGATGTGATGCAGCTAAACTAAGTCCAATCTCAGCCCCCATTGAGCTACCTACGATATGGCAGCACTCTACGTTTAGTCTCTCCAACAATAGATAAATATCGTTTGCCATATCGTCTATATGATACCCTGCTAAGGGTTTATCGGATTTACCATGTCCTCTAAAATCAGGAACAATGATACTATATTCATTTTCAAATTGGGGTAAAATTCCTTCCCACATATTCAAATTTCCTCCGCTAAAGTGAAGAAATAAAACAACTGATTTATCGTTTAATGAATATCGTACATTAATCCCCATATGGTCTAGCTTAATCATTTCCTCTATCATTTTTCTGCCTCCAATACTATAATTTATTACCTAAAACTATACTCCCTGATTTTAAAATTGTCTGATGGGGTTTTATCCTGTTATATCCACTTTTCTTAATTTGGTATTTTTGAAATAGACTCTTGCTTTTTCGCACCCCACAACACTCATTCCTTCGTTCCATTATATAATAGCAATTTGCTTTTTTTTACTTATTTTTCCTATTTACTCCCAAATAAAAAAAGCAAGACTTAATTATACTAGAACAATTTTTTTGCAACAGGATTATGAATTCCACATGCCTTGAGAGGAAAATAAAGATGTGGTAGACATCCCTCTCAATAAAAAAAACTTGGATACCTTCCAACTAGAATCTTTATTTTTTTCCATCTCCACTTTATGGTTGTTTAGTTCTAACTTAGGTAATGGAATATGAAGAAGTCGCAAAAAATATTTTTGTGATTCTAATTCTCTTTCTGCAATAAAATTTATAAATGGTTTATCATCGATATGTGCTTTTTCAAGAAATGAAATATAGTCAGTTCGTAAGATTGGGGGGATTAGTGCTGGTAGATATCCATCTTGTATTAATGCTGTATTCATTAAAAGTCTAGCTATTCTACCATTGCCATCCTTAAATGGATGAATGAATACAAACTTTTTATGAAGAATAGCTGCAAATTCCACTGGATGATGCTCATTTCTTTCTATCTTTATCCATTTACATAAATCCTCTATTTCACTTTGAATATTTTCAACCCTAGTAACTGGATAGTTAGATCCAGAGATAAATACAGGAATATCACGATATCTCCCTGCAAAACCTGCATTAATGTTTTGATAAAACAATTTATGCAGATAAAGGATATCTTTTTCCGTAATTTCTTTATTCCCAAGGAGTGTAAACATATAGTCATATGCTTTTGCATGGTCTACTGCTTCAAACATATCTCTAAGAGGTCTTCCTCCAACAGTTAATCCGTCTTCTATTAAAACCTTTGTTTCACTTTCGGTCAACGAATTACCTTCCAATGCATTGGATGTCCATGTTAATCCTATACGATAAAAATCCTTTATCTGTTTTAGCATTTCGCCTTCAAATGGTCTTAATTCATTAATGGCATTTTGGTATAGCTCCAATTTTTCAAGGTGTTCCACCGTCTCACTCCCCTTATAAATGTTGATATATGTACACATATAGTTTTCGCAAACTTTTAATTATGCTTATTATATCATATACACTTTATCAAATAAACTTACGCTTCATTTATTTTCCATCCCTTCAAATTTTATCCCTCCACTGAAGCCCTAACCCTATTTACGAAGTAAATAGCGGTAGGTCTCATGCCAGGAATGCCCAAGAACACGAGCGATAGCGAAGTGTGATTGATATTGGATTGGATATTAGAATGAATATATCCACAAGTATTATATCTATTACTAACATTAATCACATTGCAATTACAATCTTTAACACCTCCCTCGCAGTTAAAATAGCTATGTTAAAAAACCGAGATATGGGAACATATCTATCATTGTTTAATAATATATTTTTTCAGGCATAATAATTAAAACAATGTTGTATGAATAATGTCTACTGGTTCTCAATTATCTGAAACAGTAATTGAATTGAAAACCCCTCCCCATACTCAGACTCAACTTCAATTTCAATCTGTAATTCATCGCATAATCTCTTTACAAGATATAGTCCTATACCGGAGGACTGGCTACGATTAGAATTGTCTCCTGTAAACCCTTTGTCAAAAATGAAAGGAAGATCAGAGTTAAGAACCCCAATACCATTATCAGAAATCCTTAAATAATATCGATTCTTTATACTATCAAGGCCAGTTTTTAACCAGATAAAACTTTCAACTTTTTCATTAGAGTATTTAACTGCATTAGCGAATATTTGAGTAAAAATAAACTGAAGTGCCTTTTTATCTGATACAATTGGGACATCTTCCATCTGAGAAATAACTTTAACTTCTTTTTCATCCAGTAATGCCTGAAGTTCCAACAGTACATCTTCACAGCAGAGACTAAGCGAGATTCTCTCAAAGAGATAGTCAACATGGGATGCCTGTAATCTTGCATAAAATAGTATCTGTTCAACATCATCACTGATGTTAATTCTTACATGTTCAAGTCGTTGATACACCAATTCTGACATTTCTTCTTTACGATTTTCCAAAACCAATGTTGCCAAAGAAATAGGTGTCTTAATCTCATGAACCCAGCTTTCGATAAATTCTTCATAATCTGTAGATTGCAGCTTGGCCTCGCCTAATTGGTCATTTAACATCCGCAACTTATTGGCTAGATAGTTCACCTTTTCTTTATGCAATTCACCTATGGATTTTATCAATTGATTTTCATACTCAGATGAGGGTTCTCGAAGAAAATCATAGAAGAATTTGTCTTGCTTAGCGTGCATTTTCCAAACCAGCAGTATGCCAAAAACAATACTAGTTATAGAAAAAATAATCATGATTCCAACTAGAAGTCCGAATGTTTCTGGATATGCTGTCCAAGCTAGAAAAATAAAAAAAGCATTACTTATACTAAGAAGTAATATCCAAGGACGTGATTCTTTTAGAATATTTATCCAATCTCTTGCCTTCATTGGCGATCACCTCCTATTAATTGATAACCAACTCCTCTGACAGTCTTTATTCGATTAGACAATCCAACCTCATCAAGAGTCTTACGTAATCTAGTCATATTCACTTGTAGTATGTTCTCATCCACATAATCGCTACTTCCCCACAGCAGGTTAAAAAGCTCTTCTTTTTTTACTTTTGAAGGGGCAGCTTTCACCAAGGCCTTCATAATAATTCCCTCATTCTCCGATAATGAAATAGAATTCTTACCAACATACAATACATTTGCCTTCTCATCAATCTGAAAATCACCAGCATCTAACATAACATACATATTTGCATAGAGATTAAGTAACTTTTGAACCCTAGATATCAGTCGTTTAGGGTGGCAGGGTTTCGTTAAATAATCATCTGCACCTAAATCTAATGCATGCAGCTCATCACGCAGCTGGTTACGTGAAGTCAGCACTAAAATAGGGCCTATTCCTCTAGCCTTTAGTGAACGACAAATATCAAATCCAGAAATCTTTGGCAAATTTAAATCTAATATAATTAATGAAGGAGAAGCTGAAACAATATCTTCCAAGGGGGTATCGAAAGAAGAGATACACTCTACAGAGTATCCCTCTTTCTCTAATATATTTTGTAATTCTGTACGTAGAAAGACGTCGTCCTCAACAATCAATATCTTTTCCACGTTTTCACCCCCTATCCGTTTTCTTTTAATTTCTTAATTTCTTCATCACTCTTTCGCTGAATCATCCATATATAACAAAGTTCAAAAACTATAAATACAATAAGAGAAATCACTACTGTACTAGTACTTTTATTTATGTTTATTGAATTTGGGAAAGCATCCAACATGGACCAAATACCAAAAATAGAACTCACCAATGCTATCGAGATAACTAAACCGAAATATAACCAAATTTGTATCCTTGCTGATGAACATAAAGATTCAACACTTGCGCCTAGCATAGCTACTGTGGAATATCTATGTCTCGTACTTTTTTGCTGCATAAGAAACTTTAAACCCAACACTGTATTTGCAATTATTAAGAACATTATACCCAAATAGAATGTGGTATAACTTCCTGCCACTGTATAAAACAACTGCCTTCCCATACTGGCAAGATAACTTTCATACTCTAAGCCGGATGTATTAAATAACTTATCTACTTCATACATGGCTTGCATCAAACCTTTTTCCTGAACAAAATCAGATTTTAGAACCATATTCCAGAGGTATGAATCCTCAGAACTTCCAGCGAAGGTATCATAAATATCATCAGGCACAATCAATGCATATGAAAGAGTGATAGCCCTATCTGCAACGATATTGCTTGTATATAGTGTTGATGCCAATTCATACTCTTTGTCACCCATGCTAACGGTTGGATTAGATTGCAGTACCATCCTTAATATGTCATGAGAGTGTGAAAATTCTTCATCAGAATACATTGCAAATTCATCGTTTCCTAATATAATAGGAGATTTGTTGATTGATTTAAGCAATTTATTATAACTAGAAAAAGAAATTAAATAAGGCCTATCCTGTGCAGATAAATAACTTAATAAACTTTCTTTTTCTTGTGAATTTACTTCTCTGGAGATGGATTCTTTTAATCCTGACCAAGAAAAAGTACTTAAAGCTTCATTTTCAGACTTCTCTGTATCGAAAGGACGAAAGTGTCCTAGTTTCATGGCATAATAATCTTTTACGTAAGGCTCAAATTTATCAGAGCTCAGTACAGAAACAATTTCTTTTTCCGAACCTCTAAAAGTAAAATCTACAGTCCTACTAGATATATTACTATTATTTACAGCAGTAGAAATTCCATAAGCAAAGCAAACCATCGCCATAAGAATTAACAGTGAGGATATAGCAAGTGAACCCCATTGGTTTAGAACATTTTCTTGGAGTTGTCTACCTGTAAATACAAATAAACCGGTAGAAGAACTCCCTTTACGTTTTATCCATGCTCCAATTAAACTTCCCAATCCACGAAATAGTATGAAAGTACCACTGATTCCTATGATGAGTATCAATGCAAATATCCTATAATCAAGGCTACGTAAATATAGTACTGCCAATGCATAAGCTGTGCATAGAAAAATTGCTCCAAGGAGCAATACTGCTCCAGTCAATAAACTAACCATGCTCCATACAGGTGAAATGACCCGTTGCGTTTCTTCTTTCTGGTCATTCAGCAAATCCACAGGTTCCTTCCTGCTCATTTTCAAGCTAAGAATAAACACAGCTACTAGTTGAACTATAATAAAACCAACTACCGTTAACCCCAGCCCAACCCAAGAGATACGAAGTTGATGGCCAATAATACCCAATCCAATAAACCTAGAAGTTGCCAGACTTATTAACTCAGTCAGAAATAAAGAAACTGGAACTCCAATAATCAAAGCAACTAAGCCATTCCACAATGTTTCACCCATAATCATTGCAAACAATTTGCCTCGCTTCATACCCATCATTAAATACAATCCAAATTCATGACTACGAAGTTGTAATTGGTATTTATTCGCAAAATAAACTAAGAAAAAAACGAAGAATAGTGAAACTGCATAGAGCATCGGAATCATTAACAAAAGCCTAGCTACCGCATTACTCTCAACTGTTTTCAGATATACCATAACATCTTGTTCGCCAAGCGAAAGTATGACATAAAAAGCAACAATAGAAATTATGAGTGAGACAAAATAAACCCCATTTTCTTTTCGGGTTTTACGACTATTTCGCTTGATAAAATCAAAGTGTATTTGATAATTGAAAAATCCCCTAGATAATGATTGAAAAATCCTCTAGGTGAGTTATTACTTGAGAATTAAAACCGATTGCCATTGATATGGAGCCTCTATAAGCATGATTCTTTTGCCTTGGGAAGGCCTTATGCACTTTTGTATCTCACGTATCTAGAAAAAGAATCCTCATGGGTAGAGAGTATAATTTGT
>CAYNUT010000147.1:0-2440 GCA_964400595.1 uncultured Neobacillus sp.
TATACCGGCTATTACGACCTGCATAACGTTCCCAGGGATGGAGCCGAATGGCTGTACCCAGTTACCGTAAAGGATAACTTCGGCAAAATAATAGCCCACGACTTTTATAATCAGTGCAACTGCAACTGCCAGTGTGTTTACAAATACTCTTTTGCCTGGTACCTTTTCGGATATGAGGCCGGCAAAAAAGCCCATTGCTCCTACGATGATGAATGTAAACGGTGCCCAAACTGTCCAACCAGAGATAAGATCGAATAAGCCCATTCCGAAAGCGCCTGCTACGGCTCCTGTTTTTTTGCCGTAAACCAAGGCCGCTATAAAAAGAGGCACGTTACCTAGATGGATTAGGCCTCCGTTACCCATTAGCGGGAGTCTTATGTTGATAAACATAGTGGCTACAAGGGTTAATGCGATAAAAAGTGCATTGATGACTATGGCTTTTGTTTTAGTTGATTCTGTCGGTGTGAATGTTGAATTCATTGGATAACCTCTTTCTCTTTTTTCAATATTATCATACTCCTAATCGGATATTTAATAAATACCTAATACTATTTTTTTGCGCAGGTAAAGAATTCTGTAACAACAGTTATTCGGGAGAAGTGTTTTGCAGTCAAGTCATGCGGAGTGGAGTGCTGTTCACTATTAGTAAGAACAGATATATAAGGATCTAACATTGAGTAAAGAGCCCTTCAAGAGTGGTTAGCTTAGGCATAATGAAGGTGATTATAAGTGACCTTTAAAATAGTATTCAATTAATAAGTTCCATAGAAGCAAAATATAGTAAGGCTCAGTAAATGTATACTGAGCCATTTTTATTATATAAGTACTAAATTACCTGATCCATACCCCGTTGCTGCCTAAGTGGTAGCCGTTGATGGTGGTGCTTGCTGCCATCCTTCCGTCGCTGTAAAGGTAGTACCATTTGCCGCCGAGTGACAGCCAGCCGGTCTGCATCGCTCCATCCGCACCCAGGTAGTACCAGGAGGTGCCTGATTTTAGCCAGCCCACTTTCATCGCACCGCTGTCAGCAAAATAATACCATTTCCCTGTGACCAGCTCCCAGCCTGTCTGCATAACCCCGTTCCCGTTCAAATAGTACCAAGCGCTGCCCAACTTCAGCCAGCCCGTGGCGATTTTCCCTGAAACCGGGTCGTAATAGTACCAACTGCTGCCGGATTTCACCCAGCCGGCTAAAATAGGTTTTACCATGATGGTAGCTTTTTCACTTACGTATCCATAAACATCAGAGGCAGTTACGGTTAACGTAACCCCAGCTTTCTGCGGTGGAATCGCAATCGAAAAGGATCCATCCGCCCCGGCTGTTCCTTCGCCAAGCAGCGATTCGCCTAAACGAACTTCCACCTTCGATCCGGGCTCCGCCTGTCCTGTAACAACGGGCTTGTTCTCAATAACCGCATTGACAATCGGCCGCTTGGGTGCCGTCAAATCCTGAACGGTTACAATCGACGCGGTACTTACATTCCCGGAAGCATCTTTCGCAAAAACTTGAACAGCTGTCCCGGCAGCACGGTTCGAAGAAATCGGTATGGAGAACACTCCCGTACTGCTGCTTGCCGTTCTGCCAATCTCAGTTTGCCCCACTTTCGCATAAACGACTGAAAATGGCTCGGATGTTCCTGTTATTTTCAAATCTGAATCGCCAACCCTATTCACAACCGGACTTGACGGCGGAGTTATGTCGCGATCCATAAATATATAGGTGACATTGGCCCCTTTATTGACCGGTATGGCAAAGCCGTTGATTGTCTGAAAGGTGGTGACTACCGCTCCCCCGCCGCGTAAATTGGCGGAGCTGCCGGTAAAAATTCTTTCCTTAAGCTGGTAAAAGAACGGGTCGCCTTTAAATCCGTACAAACCCGTCGGTTCTTTTAAAAGTAAGGCAATCCTGAAGCTGGTCATTAATTTTCCAAAGGTCATATTCGGGTTGATATACTTTTTGGCGACATTTTCAACCGCCTTATAATTATTATTGGAATCCCTCAAAATCTCTTTAAAAATCTTATTTCCCTGTCCAGTCTGAATTTTTACATACTGCATAAACAAATAGGATAAAGAATAGTTGGAGAGCAGGTCCCCGTCTTGATCCCAATATAAAAGGGATTGGCCATTTCTGATGGCATTTGAAACATTATAATAATCAACTCTGTCCTGGAGCCCTTTCCCGGTGTACGCCTGCTCTGACGCCATCGCTAAGCCTTCGTCCAGCCAAACGTCCATTTCGTTGCTGCTTCCTTCAATAAGCACATTTTGGTTAAAATTCACCATATGCTGAAATTCATGCGACAATGTCTCGTATGCCTGGGTTACATCCTTCTTGGAGCCAGCGCCCATGGAAGGAAACGTATCCACATAAAAAATTTCCGACAGATTAGAATGGGCTATGTTATATAAATCCCCCGCCCAAAAATATCCGCCAACA
>CAYNUT010000147.1:2450-6302 GCA_964400595.1 uncultured Neobacillus sp.
TTGGGGTAATCGTCTAGAATGTCGTAACATAATATATTAATCTTTCCGTCGCCATTCACATCAGATTCAAAGCCAAAATTATTGGTCACCGATGGGTAAATTTTATTATCAAATTCAGCCCCCATCTTAGCAGCATCCGCATCAGAAATGAGGTTATTATAAACCCACACATTGGCTTTTGAACCGCTGTAGGCGAGTCTGGCATTAATTTGGTAGTCTGTTTCCGTACTAAGATTGGTGACCCAAAAATACTTTCGATCTCCTACATTGTAAGCGGCAGAAAGCATCAACTTGGTGTTTTTTGAAATGAATTTCCCCTGATGGCTTGAAACATCAAAGGGCTTTTTAATATTCAATTTATAAGCACTTGGCTTCAAGCTTTTATTATACGTGTAACTCATTGATTTAAGATCAAAAGTTCCCGTCGGCTGTGCCGTTTCCCCGTCGGTTGATTCATTGCTGATGACCGCATATTTATCGTCAGCGCTTGTACTTGATGGCAATAAATCTCCCGCAGGATCCACTATCCCTGTCTGGAGATTGCTGGGCTTTTGTCCGGACGCAGCCTCCCCATCAATCCCTTCAGCAAAACCTGCTGCCGGTACCAACAAAAGCTGAAGTGCCAGAAACATAGCTGTTATCTTCCGCATTTCTCTCTCCTCATTTCATTCTTCTTTATCTAGTAAATTAGCATTGATAGTTTAATAGTACCAGACTACTATCTTGAATTATACTGAGTTTTTAATATATTGTTTTTGAGTATTTTCCAATCCATGGAGTGCATCCGCTGCTCCTTATCATTTAAATCTCCAAATAGCAGGTTATTTATGGAAAATGATAGTATAATTGTAATATACAATTCTTTTAAGGAAGTGATTTTGTTGAAAATACCTTGGCTTCCCTTGCTTATTTTGTTGATGGGCATCCTCTACATTTTCTTCATCCCCGAGAGCCCGTTTGCGGTGAAAATTCTCTTCAAGCTGATTCCCATGATGCTGATCATTGCCTACGCATATTTACAATTTTCTTCGAAAAAACTAATGACTCCTTGGATTATTGTGGTCGGATTATTTTTCTGCATGCTGGGTGACGGACTGCTGCACTGGTTTGTTGTGGGACTTAGCGCCTTTCTCATGGGTCACCTTTTTTATTTATCAGGCTTTCTTTCCCGGTGGAATTTTTCGAAGATGCGCTTCGTAATGATCATCCCGATTGCTGTTTACGCCTTTATGATGGGCAGGGAGATTATTTCCGCATTGCAGCGGGACGGGGAGGTTACCCTTGTCATTCCAGTTCTCATTTATCTGATTGTCATTTCTATGATGGCCTGGACCGCCATCATGACGGGCAACAAATGGGCCATCATCGGCAGCCTTTTGTTTGTGGTATCAGACTCCATTTTGTCCTGGAATATGTTTGTTTCCGACATCGCCTTCTCAGGGCAGCTCATTATGATCACCTATTACACCGCGCAATTCCTAATCGCCCGCAGCATCCGAGGATTGGCGAAGGAGGATACGAAACAAATCGGTGCAGGTACGGAGGTTCCATTATAAATGCGGGTAAGGTCGAGAAGAGAATCATTCTTTTAAGGGGACTTACATGAACACCAGACGTTTGCGGGCGTGATTGGTGAAATAACACCAAAAAGAAAGAGGCCGGATTGACGAAAAATCGGCCTCTTTCTTATTTATTTTTCAAACAGCTTCAAAAACTGCCCGTAGCCTTCTTCTAGGAGTTTGCCCTTCGACACAAATCGGAGGGCTGCCGAGTTGATACAGTAGCGGGCGCGGTCCGGGCCAGGCCCGTCGTCAAAAACATGGCCGAGGTGGGAATCGGATGTTTTGCTGCGGACCTCGATTCTCCTTAGTCCATGTGACGTATCGAATCTCTCCTCAATTTCATACCGGCGCAAAGGCTTGGTAAAGCTTGGCCATCCACATCCGGAATCAAATTTATCGAGCGAACTGAACAGCGGCTCTCCGGAAACGATATCGACATAAATGCCCTCTTCCGTATGATTCCAAAATTCATTTTTAAATGGCGGCTCCGTGGCACTATGCCTCACGACTTCATACTGAAGCGGCGTTAAGTCCTTCCGCAGCTCCTCATCGCTTTTTTGCTTCTTCCAATTTTCACGGATGAAGCGGGCCCGGCCGGAGCCTTCCCGGTAGCGATTATAATGAAAAGGCATCTTTTTATAATAATCTTGGTGCTTCTCCTCCGCCCGATAAAAAGGACCTGCCGGAAGAATTTCCGTTACAATCGGCTTCGCAAAGCGGCCGCTTTCGGCCAGCTCCTTTTTCGAAGCCTCCGCCATTTCCCGCTGTACTTCATTATGATAAAAAATGGCCGTCCGGTACGACAGGCCGCGGTCATGAAACTGCCCGCCAGCATCAGTTGGATCGATTTGCTGCCAAAACAACTCAAGCAATTTTTTATAGGGAAAAACATTTGGATCAAATGTGATTTGCACCGCTTCAAAATGTCCGGTTTTATCAGAACACACTTCCTCATAAGCCGGGTTCTCCTGGTGGCCTCCCGTATATCCTGAAAACACCTCTTTTATCCCAGGCAGTTCATCAAACGGCGCTACCATGCACCAAAAACAGCCGCCCGCAAACGTGGCCAGTTGCAATTCTTCAGTCATTCACATTCAACTCCATTTCATAGCCATTGATAAATTCTTCTATGGTCGAAAGCTCATCAACCGTGAGTTCTCGGCCCGCTTTCTTTCTATATTCCTCTAGTATACAACCTTTATCCCCATTAAAATCAACCGTGTACTTGGCGATTGTTCTTAAAGTGGCAGCCTCCTTGACAAACTCTGCTCTAGAGATTGGCTTCCAGTGAGAAAGGATATACGTTTCGGCATCAAAGCTTTCCAGTCTATCCAGCAGCGCAATCGTGCCGCGAACCGTATAATTGTTTTTTGCTGAAAAAATATCTGGATAAAGAGAGTCCCCTAAAAATAATATTTTTTCTTCTTTAATATATATAACAACAGAGTCTGAAGCATGATCTCCGCCAACATGATCCAATATACAGGTCACCCCGCCAAGGTCCAGCTCCAGCCGGTTTTCGAAGGTTAACACAGGCATTTTCACAGTTATGTTGCGGTGCACAGGAAACTCTTTCTTAATTGCCGTTGCACAAAATTCAATCTCGGTCCCTTTCTTTACCCGCTCGTCCAGCGCTTCATCTGACCAGGAAAGCGATTGCAATTTTTCCATTTCCACTTTCGTTTGTTTAGAAGAAATCGAAACGATACCAGGCAGCGCCGAAAGTCCCAAAATATGGTCCCAATGCCAATGTGTCAGCACCACCATACTCGGACCCGGGACTTCTTTTTTCGCAAGCTCCTCAAGAAAAAATTGTGCATGCGCTTCTGAGTTTCCCGCATCAATCATCAAGGCATGGTGATTACCAACGACCATCCCGAGAATCGGCCGGTCAGTCTCCGACACTGGCGTCATGTACCAAAATCTCCCGCCAAGCATCTCAATCGTCTGCATCCTTTTACCCCCATCCGGTTCAATTAAAACCATTGTACTACTTTCCAAAAACGGTAAGCAAAATTTAACAAAGTCAAACCATTATAAAGTAAAGCTGCCGGAAATGACAGCTCACTAAGTTGATAATGTTTTATAAAACGCTTTTAGTTCCTGTTTTACTTCATCTGGCAGATTGTGCCACCTTATTCCTTGCATGGCCCCCTCAAGCGCAAAAAGCATATTGATACAAGCAGTGGGATCTTTTTGTTCTATTTTTATAAATGCTTCTCTGCTGCCGACCTGTTCAAGCCGCTCCGGGGTATCGATCCCCGCTTCAACGAGTTTAGCCTCAATGACC
>CAYNUT010000147.1:6344-8634 GCA_964400595.1 uncultured Neobacillus sp.
ATATTCGGAAGTTCATGCAGTGTATTCATTTTTTACCCTCACTAAGCAGCCGGCTTCCAAAAAACAGGCCTATAATAATAAAGAAGAGGTTTGAGAGGATAATGAGGCAAGGGACTGCCGAACTCCAGATTGGACTTTTGCTGCTGGTTTCCGATGCAGGTGCTGGTGCCGGATCTGCTGCAGAGGCAAGTTTGACAGGCTTTGTTTGCACGGCCTCTTCCTGGTTTATTTTTTGAAAATAATCGTTAAAATACTGTTGTCTGCTCTCCCCTTGCTCCGTAACAATCCCATCTTTGATTTGGACCATGCCATTGGGACCACTGACAGGAGTGGGAAACGGGGAAGAGGCCCGGTTCTCTAGAAACAAAAGGAACTCCCCGCCCTGCTGCTGGAATTCTTCCACCCAGCCAATATCAAATCCATCAATGCCTGCTGTCATTTCTGTACCGATTCCATCACCTTTGTAAACCTTTTTGACCTTAAACTTTACGCCGCCAAAAAGAGAATCTTCACCGGCGACCACTTCACTGCTAAAATCGTATATGCCAAGCACTACTATACTTGCTCTAGAGACTACCTCCGCCGGGTCCAGTGGCTTCCAGCTTGTCGCTCCAGCAGATGAACCGAAACTAAACAGAATTGCTATTACTAAAAGAATAACGGTGGACATTTTTCGCACAAGAAACACCTTCCCCTATATGGCCCTTTCACACCCATTTTAATGTAATTTTGGGTGGATTAGGTATTAAATAATGGACAAATTTCAACTCTTATGACCTATCCCGCACCAATTAAAATGATTTAGATAATTTCGGAAAAATGGTAAAATAAAAAAATCTAATGAGATTAAAGGAGTCACTAGAACATGAACAAAATTGAAATTATCGCACGGAGAATTCTGGGGTGGAAGTTAAATAGATGGGACAGATGGTTTGATTATGAAAAGGGTATTTTCATTCCTGTTTCCGAATTCCAGCCAGAAGAAAACCTCGACCATGCCATGCTGATTGTTGAAAAATTACAACAGCTGGGATTTGCCTATTCAACAAACGGGGTTTCCGAGGCTTCTTTTGATGGTGTATGTGAAACAGGCGATACATTAGCCCAGGCCATCACAAATGCAGCTTACACCATCGCCGATAATAGCTCCGTACCAGAGGAGTGGCTGTAGAAAATATGAATCATTCCGAACATTCAAGATCCATCAGTTTGCCACTTATCATCTCGGTTATTTCCATCTCGTTTTCGGCGATTTTCGTCAAATGGTCGGATGCGCCTGCCTCCGTTTTAAGCATGTATCGTTTATGGTTCTCGAGTCTCATTTTACTGCCCATGGTCTTGAGGAACCGCCATGAATTGAAAAAAATCAGCAAGCAAAATTGGCTGTTTTTATTTTTTTCCGGCTTATTTTTAGCGATTCACTTTGTTCTTTGGTTCAGCTCACTCAAATTCACGACTGTCGCAAGCTCCACAATCATTCTTGCTTTACAGCCGATTATTTCGCTTGCCGGAGGGTTTTTTCTTTTTAAAGAAAGAACCACTGCCACTGCCTTATCAACAATGGGCATTGCCATTATCGGCGCGATGATGATTGGCTGGGGAGATTTCGGCTTGAGCGACAAAGCCATTTTGGGCGACTTTTTATCGTTTTTAAGCGTCATTGCCGTTGTGGGGTACCTATTAATCGGCCAAAGCGTCGTGAAAAAAATATCCCACTGGATTTACAGCTTTTGCGTATTTACTTTTGCGGCTATTATTCTATCAATTTATAATCTGGCAGCAAATGTGGCGTTTTTCGGATATTCAGAAAAGGAATGGGGCATTTTCGTTCTGCTCGCTATCGTTCCGTCCATCGGCCACGTCATCAATAACTGGCTGTTGAATTATGTCAATGCCACCACGATTTCGATGAGCATCTTAGGCGAACCTGTCGGCGCCACAATCCTTGCGGTATTTTTACTACAGGAGCGTCTCAGCACCTGGCAGATTGCCGGCGGCATGCTCGTCCTCATCGGCGTCTTTCTTTTTCTAAGCAAACAGCAAAAAGCCGCCCCGTTGAAGAAAGCGGCGTAATCTCCCCCTTAAAAAGAAGCGTCAAGAAGACTTGGCGCTTTTTACATTCTGAGCATGAACTGTTGGAGGTTTAACATTGTAATTAGGTTTAACTGGTAATAAATAAAGTTTGAAGTTTAAGTTTTTTTCGATGAATTCTGGAACCAAATGCCATGGTCTGATTCCTCTCAACCTGCTTTTTCTGACTTAACGGGAATCAGATTCTCCTTCTGATTCC
>CAYNUT010000148.1:0-8321 GCA_964400595.1 uncultured Neobacillus sp.
CTAAAGGACAAAATTGTGGTTGCATCCGAAAAACAGTCTAATAGAAGGGTTCTAAAGGACAAAATTCCGGTTGCATCCGAAAAACAGTCTAATAGAATGGTTCTAAAGGACAAAAATGCGATAGCATCCGAAAAACATTCTAATAGAAGGCCACTAAAGGACAAAAATGCGATAGCGGCTGAGAAACAGTCTAATAGAAGGATTCTAAAGGACAAAATTCCGGTAGCATCTGAAAAACAGTCTAATAGAAGGGTTCTAAAGGACAAAATTCCGGTAGCATCTGAAAAACAGTCTAATAGAAAGGCGCAAAAGGACAAAATGCCAGAAGAACCCGAAAAACTGTCTAAAATAAAAGCCCTCCATTCAGACAAGTCCATCTAAAATTTGTTTTTAATCGTAAAAAACCCATCTTCGGTCCCCATTAGTTTTATAGTTTCGCCCAAGAATCCTGCTTATACTCTTGCTTGACCAACATCTCCCGCACCATTCATAAACCAAATTAGTGGTAATTTTCCTATCCGGAAAAAGAAGCTTTATTTCCCCCACATTCCGCAACACAGAAGAATCCATCTTTTCCTCGTGCCCACAATCGCCGCATACACATTTATGACCCTGGGCATACACGGAAAAAGAGCTGCATGCAGCACAGGTAATCCCTTTTCGCAGCTGGTCATAACTATAAGGCGGCAACTTTGTATAGGGACATTCTTCGTTATGTAATGACATTAATTTCTCAGCCAGTGCCTCGTGCCTGCCATTTAATTTTGATGGAATCGTATCTAATTTTTTTAAATAGCTTTTTACCTGTGTTGGAAAAATAAAGGGCTTGTCAAGGGGTGCTTGATATAAGGTGAATTCGGGATTGATGAAAACCACTTTGGCCTCAATGGGGAAATGATATCCTAGATTCTGAACTAACTGACGGAACGAAGATTCGCCTCGATTCAACTGGTGAAGTGGATTAAGATACTCCTTTCTGGGTCTCTTGAAAAATCGATCAAACTCATAAAAATAGTCACCTTCATAATATTTAACTTCGTTATAATAGATGGTTTCAGCAGCTATGATTGTTGTGTCAATTTGAAACATGGTGTTGTTAACCTTGAGCAGCAGATCATTTAAGATCAAGCAGTTGGACTGGAGCCTCTCGGTCAATGCATCAAACATTAACTCGCCATCATAGCCTTTTTGAAGAGTGTAAAAGTGCTGCCTGTCCTTTTCTGGCAGATTCATGCGTGTGTTTAAAAGCCTCAGTATAAATAATTCCTTCGATTCCGTACGGGGTTTTATAATTTTAGCCATATGCCACATCCTTTCTTATCAAAACTTCCACATCCATTTTATAAAAAAATATCCGCCTAACCCGCTGTAAGGAGTGAATATTCTGTTAATTTTTTTCTCTAGCTGAAAGAGTTCAGAAAATTGTTGACAATCAATGGTGCAGGATGTTATTATTTTCCTCCGTGACAAAAATCAAGGAGGGAAAGCGGATTGATTAAAGTGGAAGGCTTAAGTAAGTCCTTTAAGGTTGCCAAGAGGGCGGCCGGGTTGAAGCAGGCAGCGAAGGCACTCTTTTATCGGGAGCATACAATTGTGGAAGCGCTTAAGGGCATCTCTTTTTCAATTAATCAAGGGGAAATCGTCGGCTACATTGGACCAAATGGCGCGGGTAAATCGACCACGATAAAAATCATGAGCGGAATTTTAGTGCCTGAAACTGGAGCCTGTACCATTTTGGGTTACACCCCCTGGAAAGACCGTACCCAATATGTAAAAAATATTGGCGTTGTATTCGGACAGCGGTCGCAGCTCTGGTGGGATGTTCCGGTGATAGATTCCTTCGAACTTCTTAAAGACATCTATAAGGTTCCTCAATTAGAATACCAATCTACGATAAAATTGCTCACTGAAGCGCTTGAACTGCAAAATATCATCAATACCCCAGTCCGGCAGCTAAGCCTCGGGCAGCGGATGCGCTGTGAAATTGCGGCGTCCCTCATTCACAATCCGAAAATACTATTTTTAGATGAACCCACCATCGGACTGGACGCTGTTTCAAAAATGGCTGTCCGGCAGTTTATTAAAACGATCAACCAAGAAAAAGGAGTTACCGTTATTCTAACCACCCACGATATGAATGATATTGAAGCGCTTGCAGACAGGGTCATCTTGATAGGCAAGGGCCAATTATTGTATGACGGCCACCTGGAACAACTAAGGAAACAATTCGCTACCCATAAAACGATTACCGCTGATTATGCCCAAAATACAAATCCTATTCATATCCCTGGGGCATCCACACTTTCATGGTCGCCGGAACGAGTGGTACTAAGCATCGATACAAAGCAAGTAAAAACCTCCGATGTCATCACCCAGTTGTCGGCTCGGGTAGAGTTACTGGATGTCACAATTGAAACACAGCCGATAGAGGATATTATTGTTCAGCTTTATAAGGAGTACCAAATATGAGGGCATATATCTCCGTTTTGAAGCTTCGCCTGCTAAATGGAATGCAGTATCGTGCGGCGGCACTTGCTGGGGTGGCAACGCAATTTTTCTGGGGATTTATTACGATAATGGTTTTTGAGGCGTTTTACAAAAGTGCAGCCCAAACTCCGCCAATATCCATAAAAGAACTGATCACTTACATATGGCTGCAGCAGGTTTTCCTGGTCTTTGTCATGCTGTGGTTTCGCGATAATGAATTGTTCGAACTCATAACTAGCGGGAATATTGCCTATGAGCTGTGCAGGCCTTGCGGGCTTTACGGCTTTTGGTTTGCCAAGCTTCTCGCCCAGCGGCTATCGAGCGCTATATTACGATGTTTTCCAATCTTAATCGTGGCTTTTCTGCTGCCTAAGCCATACAATTTAGAGCCTCCTCCCGGCATTATCACATTTTTATTGTTTTTAACCGCCTTACTTCTAGGCCTGCTGCTATTAGTTGCAATCTCCATGTTCTTATATATATCCGTTTTCATTACGTTGTCGCCGATGGGTTCATTATTACTATTTGGCATCATTGGGGAATTTTTTGCCGGACTGACCATCCCGGTTCCGCTAATGCCTTCATGGCTTCAAACGATTGCGAATATCCTGCCATTTCGCTGGACGGCGGATTTTCCTTTTCGAGTATACTCGGGGCAAATCCCCCAGCAAGATGCACTAATTGGTATTTTTATTCAACTATTCTATCTGACTGCACTTGTTTGGCTTGGTAGAAAAGCCCTTCAAGGTGTATTAAAAAAAGTAGTAGTGCAGGGAGGCTAGCGATCGATGAGCCTATATTTTAAATATCTAATCATCCACTTTAAATCGCAGATGCAATACCGGACATCTTTTTGGCTGATGGCAATCGGCCAGTTTTTTATCCCGCTCGCTGTTTTTGCAGGCCTATACTTTTTGTTTGAACGGTTTGGGCAGTTAAGAGGCTGGTCGTTTTTTGAAGCGTCCCTTTGCTTCGCCGTCATTCATATGGCATTTAGCCTGAGTGAATGCTTTGCCCGAGGGTTTGATATGTTCTCCGCTCTTATTATAAAAGGAGATTTCGACCGGCTGCTGGTGCGGCCACGGAGTACCTTCATTCAAGTTCTCGGTTCGAAATTCGAGTTTACAAGGGCCGGGCGGCTGTTCCAAAGTGCGATGGTGTTAATTTGGTCGGTGAACAATCTTTCTGTAGTGTGGACACCAATTAAAATCATCACTCTTATCCTAATGATTGTGTGCGGGACTATTATTTTTACCGGCATCTATATGCTGGCCGCAGCGATGTGTTTTTGGACGGTGCAGGGACTTGAAGCAGTAAATATCTTTACCGACGGCGGCAGGGAAATGGCCCAGTATCCGTTAAATATTTATCAAAAATGGGTTGTCCGGTTCTTTACCTATGTAATACCTTTTGGAACAGTAAATTACCTCCCTTTAAAATATATTCTTGGAAAAGTAAGCGGTAATGACTTTATCCATATGTTAATTCCTGTGGCAGGGAGTCTCTTCATACTCCCGTGTTTTTTCATCTGGCAAATTGGTGTCAGGCACTATCGCTCAACAGGGTCATAGAAGATGAGTAAAAAAACCTCTGCCTTCCATTCAATTCTTACTTTTAATATAATGATGGGTAGTAAGTAAAAAAGGAGATTGTTTTATGGCAAGGCAGAGAAGCATTGATGAGACAGAGCTAATGAAGGTGACGGAGGAGCTGTTATTGGAAAAGGGCTATAAGGGCCTGCATTTCAAGCTGCTCGCTGAACGGCTGGGTGTTGGCAGGAGTACAATTTATGAGTATTACGCTAATAAGGACGAGCTGATTGCCTCTTATATGGTCAATTTAATGAGCACAATCAGGGAAAAATGTTTGGCGCTCGACGATCGTGAACCAATCCAGCAGCTGAAGGGCTTGCTCGAAATTTTTATTTCCTATTCACATATACACCAGTTTATTAAATACATTCCATATTTAAAAGCTGTGAAAACAGGCAAAATGGAAGAACAAATTGTAAAATTGGACCAGGATCACGGCACTCTTTTTTTGATTATTGTCAATATGATTAAAAAGGGCCAAAAGGAAAAACTGCTTCGATCAGACCTGCCGCCGGAGGTCATTACGACTATATTTTTTAATTCCATTCAGGTGCCAAATGCGGTCACAATTGAACCAAAAGACTGGAGTGAAAAGCTTTTTTCGGTTATTTTTCACGGGATAAAAGCGAATTGAATTTTATTGACACTTGTGTCGGTAATATGAAATAATAAATTTGCTTAGGTTTTTCTTTTTTTACATTAATACGACACCTGTGTCGGAAATGTGAACTTTCTATAAAAAGGGTGGTCCTATGAAAAAAGCTCTACAGCTAATAACAGACTTTGCAAGCGCGAAAAAGGGTTCCAAGATTGTTATTCTGATATGGATTGCTGCGGCTTTTCTGTTAGCCTTTCTGGCACCTGGTTCAAAGGAGTTTGCTGTCAATGTCAGTGGCTCCGGCCTGCCGGATAATGCAAAGTCAGTCGTGGCAGAAAAGAAACTTCAGCATTATTTTACCGATGAAGGCGGTCTTCCGGCCTTGTTGTTATTTAAACAAAAAGAAGGTATTACGGAAGAAGGAAAAAAGGAAATAGCCAAGCTCATTGAGACATTTGGAAACACAGAGAAATACCCAAGTGTAAAAGAAGTTGTTCCTTACGGGTCATTGCCGCCTGCAGCACAGGATTCTTTTTTGTCCAAGGATAAAACGATTGTGGTCGTGCCAGTTATTTTAAAGGATAATCTTGAGATGAAAACCATCCAAACTTCAATTGATCAATTTAAAAAAGTAGGGAAAAAAGAGCTGCCAGATGACTTGAAGTTAACTATCAGCGGTCCGGGCGGCATTGCCGCTGATTCATTGAAGCTCTTTTCAAACGCTGATATTGTCTTAATGTTATCCACTGTCGGTATTATTTTAGTATTATTAATCCTTATTTATCGTTCGCCATTACTTGCATTTATTCCGCTGCTGATTGCCGGAATCGTTTACGAAGTGGTCGATAAGGTCTTAGGAATATTCGGGGATAACGGGCTGCATATTGAAAAACAATCCTTATCTATTATGATGATTCTTCTGTTTGCGACAATTACTGACTATTCCTTGTTTGTGTTCTCGAGGTATCGTGAACAGCTGCGGGAAAATGGAGATAAATTTATCAGCATGAAAAAAGCAATGGAAGGAGTCGGCGAGCCAATCTTCTTTAGCGCGGGAACTGTATTTACCGCCATGCTCATCTTGTTTACGGCCATTTATACGCCATACCAAAACTTTGCACCGGTCTTTTCGATTGCGATGTTCATTATTTTACTCGCCGGAATTACCTTAATTCCTGCATTCTTTACTCTTTTTGGCCGCAAGGCATTTTGGCCGTCAATTCCGAAAGTGGGCGATGTTCAAAAATTCGAAAAGGGTATTTGGGCTGCTGTTGCTAAAATGGTGACAAAAAGACCGGTTGTTTCGGGCGGAATGGTTTTAATGTTATTAGCGGTGGCTGCTTTTTACATGACCAATATCAATTATTCTTTTAATTTAATCAAATCTTTCCCTACGGATATGGAGTCAAGGGTTGGGTTCGACATGCTGGAGGGTTCGTTCTCTAAAGGTGAGCTTGCCCCGACAGATGTTCTTTTAGCGGTGGAGAATAAAGGCGACTTATCGAAGGAGAAAGTGGAAGCAGTCCGCAGTGAACTTGAAAAGCAAAAAGGCGTCGAAAAGGTCAGTGTGCAAATGGACCGTGGGATGATGATGGCAAAACCGCAAGGAGACCCGTATGCTGCAAAAGAAGCGGTCAAACTGAAGCTAACGTTTAAATCTAATCCTTATGAAATTGCTTCATTAGATGCCATGGACCATTTACGAGATCATGAGAAAACGATATTAAAAGAAACGGGAATGGTGTCAGGCACCCATCTTTATTTTGCAGGGGAAACGGCGAAACAGGCGGATGTACGAGCACTGAATAATCGTGATACATCCTTAACGGTGGCACTCATAACCATCCTGATTTTATTATTATTGATGGTGCAGACAAGATCGCTGTTAGCGCCGATTTACATGATGGCAACAATCTTGATTTCCTATACTTCCGCTATGGGAATCAGCTATTTCCTTTTTGAAAAAGTATTCGGCTATGACGCGATGAGCTACCGGATTCCGCTATATGCGTTCGTCTTTTTGGTGGCCCTCGGTGTTGACTATAACATCATGCTTATGTCCCGGATTCAGGAGGAGCTGAAAACTCACGCGTTAAAAGAGGCAGTCCAGCGAGGCTTGACGAAAACAGGCGGGGTCATATCATCGGCTGGCCTTATACTGGCAGCAACCTTTGGCGTATTAATTACCCAGCCAATCATGGAGCTGTTTATGTTTGGAACCGTTATGGCCATTGGTGTTATCATCGATACATTCATCGTCCGCGGAATTTTGGTCCCATCGATCATGCTCCTAATTGGAAAATGGAATTTTTGGCCGAGAAAAACTAACGTATAAATAGGTAGATTAAAAAGACAATGGCCGAGTGCCATTGTTTTTTTTAAAGCCCCAAATTTTCACTAAAGATTATTGGAAGCAAACTAGGAGGAAAAGCACTCAACATGTATTCAACGAAAGTTAGTCTGTTTCGTGAAAACTTAGTGGCATTTTGTAAATTATTGCGGAATAATCTCCAGTATTTTACAAACAAATTTGAAACTTACTTGCACATATGCTATAGTAAAATTATAATTAAATGACCAAAAAACTAAAATAGTCAAAAAGGAGGGAGGTCGGATGGCACCCGACAGAAGAAGGATGATTGTGGAGGCAGCAACTAAATCTTTTTCGTTATTCGGCTATAAAGCGACAACGATGGATCAAGTGGCCAAGATTGCTAATGTAGGAAAGGGAACGATATATACTTTTTTTAAAAATAAAGAAGAGTTATTTGAGGAGATTATTTCTTCTCTCGTAAAAGAAATGGTTGCCGAAGCGGAGACGGCGCTTCAGCCAGATTTGCCCTTTACAGAAAATGTCCATCGCGCTTTGTTTCGTCTGTTGGAATTTCGTTCTGAGCACCAGCTGATGATTAAATTAGCGCAAGAGGAAAAAGAAATGAGGACATTGGCTGTTTCGGAGATGCTGCAGCATGTAGAGGATGAAATTATTTCGTACCTTAAGAAAAAAATTGAAACTGCCATTGCTAAGCAGCAGATTCCGGTCTCCAATACCGAAATTACCAGCTTTCTCCTTTTAAAAATGTATATTGCCTTAGTTTCCGATTGGGAAAAAAATCATGAACCGCTTAGTTCCGAACAAATTGCTGAGATTATGAAAGTGTTTCTGCTAAAAGGTTTGTCATAATAAAGACTTGTGCTGACAACAGCACAAGTCTTTTTACCGCTCAATTATATACTTTCCTGGATGTGCGGGCCATTTTAGGTTTGCCCTTACTGCTGACAATATACTCATCCATTAAACTTATAAACGTCCCAAAAAGATAATGAACAACAGATCCTGCGAGAAGACCAAAGCCTAAAGCGGTAAAGAAAAACGCCTTGTTGTAATCGCTTACAAAACAACCGATTAAAAGAAGCATAATTCCTAGTCCGCATCCGAAGAGGGCAATTTTTTTAAACGTAAAAAAGCTTTTTAAGTATTTTAGCTGCATTCTCACCACTCCTTATTACTGAATATTCTACCAATTGTCACAGAATTGTCAAACTTTTTAAAAAAAGAAGGGGCCAAAAAAGCCCCCAGCCAAACGTCTGAACTGTGCCCCATTTTTCGGACAGTTTAAAAAAGCACCTAAGCTGCTAATAAG
>CAYNUT010000149.1:0-8283 GCA_964400595.1 uncultured Neobacillus sp.
ATTCCGCGGGTTTCCCTGTTTATTCCGCGGATTTCAAACGGAATTCCGCGCCTTTCCTTGTTTATTCCGCGAAACCCTAAAAAAAGCCGGACACCAGGCGGGGTGTCCGGCACCAATTAACTATACGTGAACCTTGTTTTTTGCAATGTTGATCATTAGTTTGATGCGGTTGATTTGATTGACTTTACTTATACCCGAATCGTAATCAATCGAAATGAGATTTGCATTTGGGTAGTCCTTTTTGATCGCGTTAAACATCCCCCGGCCGACGATGTGATTTGGCAGGCAGCCAAACGGCTGGGTGCAGACAATATTCTCAACCCCGGATTCCATTAATTCCACCATCTCTCCCGGAAGCAGCCAGCCCTCGCCCATCTGATTGCCAAGGCTTAAGAATCGGGATGCTTTTTCAGCAAGTTTTTCGAACCCCAGCGGGGCATCGAAGCGGCCGCTTGCGGCCAGTGCCTTGCGTACTGGCTTGCGGTAGGATTCAATCCATTGAATGACCATCTTCCGGATGGCCGCGTCAACTTTCGACTTGCCCAAATGCTCGGCGTTGAATTGGCTGTCATACAGGCAATATAAAAAGAAATCGATAAAATCAGGAACGACCGCTTCGCCGCCTTCCTCTTCAATCAGTTCAATCAGCTGGTTGTTGGCGTACGGGTGGAATTTGACGAGAATCTCCCCAACAACGCCCACGCGCGGCTTTTTCTCAGCAATACTTTCAAGGTTGGCAAAATCGGCCACCATCGCCCGAATGAGCTGTTTATATTTTTTCGTAGAAAAATTGGACAAAAGCTCCTGACAGTGCGCAAGCCACACCGAGTACAACTGCTCTGTGCTGCCCTTGATTTTTTCAAAAGGGCGAACGGCAAGCCTGAGCCTCATCAATACGTCGCCAAGACATGCGGAAATGACTAGTTTCTTGGCAAGTCCCAAGTTAATTTTGAACCCCGGCTGCGTGTCACCCGTCAGGGCGCCGGTATTTAATGACAGAACTGGGATCTGTGGCATGCCTGCATTTTTCATCGCATTTTTTAGCAGAGCAAAATAGTTCGTGGCCCGGCAGCCGCCGCCGGTCTGGGACATGATAACCGCCGTCCGGTTCAAATCATAGCCGCCCTTTTTCAACGCTGCCACCAGCTGGCCAATCGACACTACCGCCGGATAACAGGCATCGTTATTGACGTAGCGCAGCCCTTCCTCGACATCATGGTCGTCAACATCCTTCAGAACCTTCAATTGGTAACCATAATCCTGAAATACGGTCTCGAGCAGCTCAAAATGAGTCGGCACCATCTGCGGGGCGAGAATTGTATAAATGTCCTTAGCCTCTTTTGTAAAAATCGCCGGCTCTAATTTTTTCGTCCCACCCTTTTTCCAAGGCTCCGTCTGCTTATCCCGTTCGGCAATCGCCGCTTTCAATGAGCGCAGCCGGATCCGGGCTGCTCCAAGATTGCTGACCTCGTCCATTTTAATCCATGTGTACAACTGGTGATCCTCTTGCAAAATGTCTTCAACAGCATCGGTCGTGATCGCATCCAGACCGCAGCCGAAAGACGTCACCTGCAGCAGTTCGAGCTCAGGATGTTCTTTCACAACATCGGCCGCCTGGTAGAGCCGGGAATGGAAGGTCCATTGGTTGACGACATCAAGCCGCGGCTTTTCAGGAGCGAGATGACAAATGGAATCCTCCGTCAACACGGCCATTCCTAATCGGTTGATTTCCTCCAGCAGTCCGTGGTTGATGGCCGGGTCGATATGGTATGGATGGCCGGCGACGACAATTCCCTTTTTGTTTTCCTTTTGCAGCTGGGCGATGACCTCTTCACCGCGGCGCCGCAGCCATCCTTTATAGGACTCCTCCTCTATGAAGGACATTCTTAAAGCCTGCCTCATTTCCTGCTTAGGAATGTTGAAAAAGCATTTCCCCAGCTCCTTTGCAAGTGCTGAAGGTTCATCCAATGTTAAAAATGGATGGAGGTACCGAACTCCATTTTCGGCAAAAACCCTATCCATATTAACGCGAATGACCTCCGGATAAGACGCGACAATCGGGCAGTTGAAATGGTTCTGCAGCGACTGATTTTCCCTTTTTTCAAAAACGATGGCCGGGTGAAAAATGGTTTTGACGCCTTTTCCGATTAAATTCATCATGTGGCCATGCGCGAGCTTTGCCGGATAACAAACGGACTCAGATGGAATCGTTTCAATTCCCTTTTCAAACGTTTCCTTGCTCGAGGGATCGGATAATACCACCTCAAAACCAAGCTCCGTAAAAAAACGGTGCCAGAAAGGGTAATTTTCAAACATATTCAGAACACGCGGGATGCCGATAGTCCCGCGAAACGCCGCGGTGCCTGACACCCCGTCCCGGATAAACAATTTTTCAAGCTTTTCTTCCGCTAGATTTTGCAGCGAGCTTTTGATTTTTTGCCTGCCGGCTCCGCGTTCGCAGCGATTGCCTGTGATGAAGGTCCGTTTGTCGGCAAAGCGGTTGATGGTAATCGGGCAGCGGTTCTCGCAAATGCCGCAGCGGCGGTGGGTTGTTGCCACCTGGAACTCATCTAGTTTTTCCACTGACAAAATCGACGATGGCGCCTCGGTGGTCCAGCGCTGTTTAGCAATCAGCGCGCTGCCGTAGGCCCCCATCAAGCCGGCCAAATCAGGGCGGACCACTTCTTTTCCAGTTAATTTTTCAAATGCCCGCAATACAGCTTCATTTAAAAACGTGCCGCCCTGGACAACCACCCGGCTGCCGAGCTCGTCCGCCGATTTTAGTTTAATAACCTTATAGAGTGCATTCATGACGATGGAATACGCCAGACCCGCGGAAATGTCTGAAACACCCGCGCCTTCCTTTTGCACCTGTTTGACCTTCGAGTTCATGAATACAGTGCAGCGCGAGCCAAGGTCAACGGGAGCGTCAGCCCGCAGCGCCTGTTGTGAGAATTCTACGACATTCTTCCCCAGGTTTTCCGCGAAGCTTTCTAAAAAGGACCCGCAGCCCGCCGAGCAGGCTTCATTTAAAATAATCCGGTCGATAACGCCGTCCTTAATTTTGATGCATTTCATGTCCTGTCCGCCGATATCGAGAATAAAGTCGACATCCGGCTGGAATTTTTTAGCCGCCTGGTAGTGGGCGACGGTTTCAATTTCGCCGTCATCAATTTGGAAGGCAGCCTGGATTAATTTTTCGCCGTAGCCTGTCACAGTGGAGCGGACGATCTGCACCAGAGGCGGCAGTGCCCGGTACAGCTGCGAAAGCCCCTCTCGGACGGCTTCGACAGGATTGCCTTTATTTTTTTCGTAAAAGCTGAAAAGAACCTCATCTGCCTCGCCCATTAACACCATCTTCGTTGTCGTTGAGCCGGCGTCAATTCCTAAAAAGGCATTTCCTATGTAGGTTTCCAGCGGTCGTTTTTGTACCTTTGCGCGGTAATGGCGCTGATGAAATTCTAAGAGGTCGCGTTCCGAGTGAAATAACGGGTCAAGCCGGTTGGCTGTGGATGTGGTTTGTGCATGATTCATTTGCGCTAACAAGTGAAGCAAATCACCAATAGCAATCGATTCATTATTGCCGCTTTCAAGCGCGGCTCCGATGGCCACATAATAATGGCCGTCTTCGCTATGCAGCACCTGCTCATCCTGGAGCTTGAGTGTCTCAATAAATCGATGGCGCAGTTCATTCAAAAAGGTTAACGGCCCGCCGAGAAAAGCGATATTCCCTCGGATTGGCCGGCCGCAGGCAAGTCCGCCAATGGTTTGATTGACGACCGCCTGAAAAACAGAGGCTGCAATGTCCTCACGCCTCGCTCCTTCATTTAACAGCGGCTGGATGTCCGTTTTGGCAAATACGCCGCATCTGGAGGCAATTGGATAAATTTTTTCCGCAGAAGCCGCAAGCCTGTTCAGCCCCTCGGCATCTGTATTCAAAAGGGTGGCAATTTGGTCGATAAATGCACCCGTCCCTCCGGCGCAGGCCGCATTCATCCGCTGCTCAAGCCCGTTCGTTAAATAGATAAGCTTGGCATCCTCTCCGCCGAGTTCAATGATCACGTCGATGTTCGGCTCCGTTGATTTGACCGCTTCCGTGCAGGCGACGACCTCCTGAATAAACGGAATGCCCAATAAATCACAAATTCCGAGTCCCGAGGAGCCGCTCGCATTCATTTTCAGCTTGGCATTGGGAAACCGATCGGCCACGAGGTGCAGCAGCCTCAACGTTGTATTTTTTATATCAGAAAAGTGCCGCTCGTACGATTTAAAAATGATTTCATTTTGATCATCCAAAACGACTAACTTTGCAGTCGTCGAGCCGACATCAAGGCCAACTTGAAGCTCCATCAATATCTCTCCCTTTCTAAACATCTCCGCATGTTTTGGCTATATCATTGAGACGGTCCTGAATCAATTGGCAGACCCTTTTGCGTTCAGCGTCAAAATCCTGCTCATCGCGAAAATAGATGGGCCGGTCTGCCCGAATTAATCGTTTCTTTTTGCTAGCATACAAGGGGATAAAACAGACATGCTGCCCAGAGGCTTTGTAATAATATTTCTCTATGTAAAGAAATCCATCGTACATTTCTTTTGTGCTTGAAGAGGCATCACGGTAATCAATATCCGGGAAAATGATGATACTTTTTCCATTGATTAAAGCTTCGACACTAAGTTTAAAAGTTTGGAGGATTTTTCTCGAGCCCCTGTAAACGGGTATCCCTTTTCCGGAAATTAATAGTTTTGAAATGAAATAGGAAAGCGGAAGGGCGCAAATTTTCGCGAGTGTTCGATTCCACTCGTACCTTTTTGTAAAAATAGTTTCCACATACTCGTGATAACAGGCTTTCTGCTCCATAAGAATATGAAGAATCCAGGCATGCAGGGATGTCGGGAACCACAGCAGGATTTCAATTGGACCGAAGAAATGCTGATGGTGCGAAATATAGACCAAAGGGCCGTTGATATTTTGCGGCATTTCTACCGCATATTTACGCTGGAAAAAGCGCAGCAGTCCACAAATAAAGCGAAAAAATGGCCCATAAAAGTGATCATTCATTTTTTACCACCCACCATCTTTTTGATGCAGCAAATTGCAGGCAGCTCTAATTTAACGATAGCAAACTATCGCACCTATGATTGTGACAGTTTCCCAAACTTTCAATATCTTTCCTGTGCCAAAAGGTCCGGCCGCAGCCATGCCTGCAAACTAAACGTTAATTTCTGAATTTAGAAGTTGACTTTCCATTTTTGGTTCCTCCTTTTAATCAACATTATGTTGATTATTCATCACAATGTTTATTATAATCAGCTTAGAAGCATTCGCAATAAACAATAAACGACCGACTGTCTGTTACTAAACACAACCGATGAAGGTGTTTATTTTTTCAATAGAATTTTAATAAAGGGTGGTTGAATGTGGCGGAACGAATCCACGATAAACGGGTATTACGGACAAAACGACTGATCAGAGATGCGCTGACGGCGCTGATGGAGGAAAAGGGATTTGAAGGGATTACAGTAAGGGATTTGACGGAAAAAGCGGAGATTAACCGCGGTACCTTCTATTTACATTATCGGGATAAGTACGATTTGTTGGAGCAAAGTGAAGAGGAAATCATAAATGAGATATCGGGGATTGTTCACCAGGTCAATCCAAGGGATGCCATCGTCTATACCAGCCAGGATGAGCCCTTTCCAGTTATACAGAAGCTGTTTGAATTTTTGCAGGAGAATGCCGGATTTATGATGGTCATTTTGGGCCCAAAGGGGAATCCAGCTTTTCAGGTAAAATTGAAGTCGCTAATTAAAGAGAAATTCCTGCAAAATATTGTTAACATCTTACCAAATAAAGAAATGCCTGTGCCGGTTGATTTTTTCCTCGCCTACATTAGTTCGGCCCACCTCGGAGTCATTCAGCACTGGCTGGAAAGCGGGATGGAAAAATCACCGCGGGAAATGACCCTGATTACGGCAAGAATGACCTTACTGGGCCCTGGACATGTGGCCGGGCTGAAACAATGAACACTTTTCATTTTATTGTTGATTGTATTTCATGAAATGGCACCTTAATATAAATTTATAAACACAGTGTTTATTTTTCTTAGGGGGTTTTCAGATGAAACCAACGATTTCTGTGGAACAAGTCAGCAAAAGTTTTGGAAAAAAGACGGTTTTACATGATGTTAATCTGCATATTGAGAAAGGTCAGTTGTTCGGGTTAATCGGACCGTCCGGCGCCGGCAAAACAACGCTTGTGAAAATGATTGTCGGCATGGAAAAAACAGATGCCGGCTCCATCCACGTCTTAAATGAAAAAATGCCGAACCTGGCCCTGCTTCAGGAAATTGGCTACATGGCCCAATCCGACGCCCTGTATGTCGAGTTAACGGGTGAGGAAAATTTGAAATTTTTCGCCTCGCTTTACAAGTTAAGTAATGGAGAAGCAAAAAAACGGATTGCCTATGTAGCAAATTTGGTTAATTTGACGGACGACCTGAAGAAGCGGGTCTCGGCCTATTCAGGTGGAATGAAGCGCCGCTTGTCATTGGCCATTGCCTTGATTCAGGATCCGAAAATCTTAATATTAGATGAACCAACTGTGGGCATTGACCCGGAATTAAAAATCTCGATTTGGAATGAATTTTTGCGTTTGAAAAAGGAAGAAGAAAAAACAATCATCGTTACCACCCATGTCATGGATGAAGCTGAGCGATGCGATCTTGTCGCGATGGTCCGGCACGGGCAAATTTTAGCGCACGGAACACCGGAAGCGCTGAAGGCGCAATACCAGACAGACGATTTTGATGAAGTATTCTTACGGGCGGGGGTAAAACAATCATGAGAACTGCTGCATTAATCAAACGGATTATCCGGCAAATGCTCCGCGACAAACGCACTCTGGCATTAATGTTTGTCGCCCCATTATTGATTCTCACCCTGATGTACTTTTTGTTTAATGGCAATACCGTTGATTCGAAACTGGGCGTCGTAGGGATTGATGAAAGTCTTATAAAAGTGCTGGAGAAGGCTGATATCAGCGTTAAGCATTATGACAAAGCTGTTAAGGACATGGTGGTCGATAAAGATCTTGACGGTTTGCTTGTGCAGGAAGCCGATGGAAAATTGCATCTGACCCTGCAGAATGATGATCCTTCGACGGCGAAGGCGCTGCAAATGAAGGTGAATCAGGCGGCTGCGGCACAATTCCAGGCACAGCTGATGATGAAAAGCAGCGGCGTTCCGGCCGCGGGGATCACGGGACCAAAAACCATTGATACGAAATATGTATACGGCGACAATGAAACGGTCTTTTTTGATACATTAAGCCCAATCTTAGTCGGCTTCTTCGTTTTCTTCTTTGTCTTTATCATTTCCGGAATCGGCTTATTGCGCGAGCGGACGACAGGGACACTGGAGCGGCTGATGTCGACGCCAATCCGGCGATGGGAAATTGTCACAGCCTACCTGGCGGGCTACGGAATTTTCGCCGTCATCCAGACAATTATCGTCGTTTTTTACGCCATCCATGTTCTAGATATCGTGCTCGTCGGTTCAATCTTCAGTGTCATTGTGATTAACCTGCTCTTAGCACTAGTAGCGCTTTCTCTAGGGATTCTGTTATCATCTTTCGCGGCTTCCGAGTTTCAAATGATGCAATTTATCCCGATTGCAGTCATTCCGCAAGTCTTTTTCGCCGGGATTTTCCCTCTCGAAGGAATGGCCCATTGGCTGCAGGCCTTTGCAAAAATAGTACCGATGTACTATGCTGGTGATGCTCTAAAAAGTGTCATGTATAAGGGGAACAGTCTCGGTGAGATTGGCGGCGACCTTCTGGCTTTATGCATCTTCGCCGCATTGTTCATCGTACTTAATATTTTTGCATTGAAAAAGTATCGAAAATTATAGTTTGATGAGGGCAGCCAAGCGGCTGCCCTTTTTTATTCCAGAAATACGCTGAAACTTGGCTAAGTAATTTTGAGAATGGGAGCTTGCAAAAGTGTAGGCGCGGAATTTTTGCGATTGTCCGCGGGATTATGTCCGAAATCCGCGGAATTAACTTGAAAGCTCGCGGGATTATTACCTGTTTTCGCGGAATTCAGACTAAAATCCGCGGAATCACTGTTGGAATCAATTCTTAATTGCACCTGAATCCTGGCTATAGCATTTAAAATGGTAATTTAAAAAAGGGGGCGCGGAATTATTTCGAATGTCCGCGGGATTATGCCCGAAATCCGCGGAATTAACTTGAAAGTTCGCGGGATTTTTACCTGTTTGCGCCGA
>CAYNUT010000150.1:0-8273 GCA_964400595.1 uncultured Neobacillus sp.
GATTTCATTTTCGATACAACGGGCGGCATATGTCGCAAGCTTCGTGCCTTTTCCCTCGGAAAAGCTTTCAATCGCTTTAATCAGACCGATGGTTCCAATTGAAATTAAATCCTCTGAATCCTCACCGGTATTTTCGAATTTTTTTACAATATGCGCAACAAGCCTCAAATTATGTTCGATTAACATATTACGAGCATGGGAATCTCCTTCAGCCATTAAGCGCAAGTATTTTCTTTCTTCTGCTGCCGATAGGGGCTGGGGGAAGGCATTATTTTTTACATAGGAAACAAGAAATAAAAATTCCTTCAATAAATAGCCGAGAGCTGTTAAGATTCCGGACACCTGCATCCACTCCCGTTCTAAATTTGGACTATATTAATTCCTATGAAGAAAACAGAAAATAGTGTCTGTCCGGAAAAATTTTCTTTATCTATAAAAAAACAACCTGCTTTCAAAGTAGGTTGTTTTTACTGAATAATTAAACTTTTTTTAATCTAAAGGTACTGACCATAAGGAATGATAAAATGATAATAATAAATAAGAACGTTTGTGCAGGTACGTATGGAATCGCTAAAAAGCTTAAGGTAGCAAGACAGCCTGCTGCTGTGATAGGAAGGCCGGTAAAATATCCGTTACTTTCAGTAATATTAAATCGCGCGAGTCTAAAAGCACCGCAGCCAATATAGAAAACAGTAAAAAATGAGCCAGGTCCGCCAAATTCATTTAAAATTCCTTGGTATAGTAATAGTGCAGGTGCTACTCCAAATGATATAATATCACTCATGGAATCCAATTGCTTTCCAAGGTCAGACTCGATATGGAATTTCCTTGCGATCATTCCGTCAAAGCGGTCGGCGAGTGCGGCAATAAAAATAAGCAGCAAACTTAATCGTAAATTCCCATGAAGGCCGAAGATAATTGCAAATCCGCCTAATGAAAGGTTTGTTAAGGTTATGACATTAGCTGTTTGAGACTTCAGTTTTTTGATTGTCTGGTCAAGAACGTCCAGTAAAAACATGTTTCCTCATCACTCCTTTTTTAAGCCGGAATGGGTTTCATTTTCCGCAGTTACTCTATATTATTTAATTCTAAGGCTTTTATGTCTTTTCGTAAAGAGTATTTTTACACTTTTTGGGGGTATTGCCATGATACAATCGTTATATCGTCTTATGATTGAACTAACAAATGGAAGGTGGACATCCGCTATTTTAAGAAGATTTGCCCGTTCTCAGTTGAGCCGGTTTGTTGTCCCTTCCTTCGCAAAAATCTATAGCATTAATCTCTGGGAAATGGAGAAAGAGCTGCATGAGTTTCCCACCCTGCATGATTTGTTTGTTAGAAATTTAAAAAAGGAAGCAAGGAAAATTGATTCAAACAAAGATTCTGTAGTGAGCCCTGTTGATGCTGTCATCGAAGATGTTGGGCTCATAACTGAAACAAGTGACATCCTGGTAAAAGGGAAAGCCTACTCCATTGAGGAAATGCTGGGAGACAGCGAACGTTTAAGCAAATACTTAAACGGTACATACATGATTCTGTATTTAAGCCCAAGCCACTACCACCGAATACATAGTCCGGTAGATGGATTAGTAACGAAGCAGTGGACACTTGGAAAAAAATCGTACCCGGTAAATAAATTGGGTTTAAAATATGGGGTTCGAACACTGGCAAAAAACTACAGGGTCATAACAGAGGTCAAAACGGACTTTGGGCATGTGGCGATTGTTAAAGTGGGAGCGATGTTTGTAAACTCAATCGAAACGACCCACAAGGGATCAAAGCTGGAAAAAGGGGGAGAAATGGCCTATTTTAGTTTTGGTTCAACCGTTGTCCTGCTCTTCGAAAAAAATATCTTTCAGCCTGATGATGCAATCTGCACGCCAAAGGATATTAAAGTCGGGGAGAGAATCGGCACCTTGCATCGTTAAATTCAAAATTAGTTTGGACGGCGCCTCACAGCACACATTCCTATAGAAAAAGAAAAGCCCGTAGTGGGCGGAAATAACGGGCTAGGAAGATCTTCTGATTTTATGAAAAAGGGAACGCCGGTGAATTTCAAACTCAATGAGGTCGATAAATTCCGGGCTCAATTTTAATTCTCTTGCTTTAAAATAGGACTCGATTAATAATTCGTCTGACAGTCTCCGCACGTCAGAATCCACCTCCGATAAAAATTTGATCTATTTTTAAAATGGCAGCATATAATGGTACGTTCAATAGGTGTACCCTAAATCTACCAAATTTATTCCTGGAGAACAATCGTTCTATTTATCCACAAACACTGGTGGATAACCTGTGATTAATTTGTTTATAAGGTTGTGAAAAGTAAATAGTCCAATGGGTATAATGTTAATAACTTTATCCACAGGAAATGAAAAAGTAGATGTTTGTCGAAAAGTTTTTTGTTTGCTTTAAAAAATTCGCCATATTTTTGAAAGAAGTTTGCCTTTTTTTGAATTTTCGAATGGAACAGGTATCATGTATTGTCATGAATTGATGAACAATAAAAGTATGGCGTTTCCACTTTTCTTTTGAAACGAAATTTAAAATTAGTTATTATGGACAAGTAGAAAATATATCTAGTTAGAGATTAATGAGGTGTAAACTTGGTGTTAAAACAATTTTTACCGGATGAACATGTGAAAAGCATTCTTGATATATCGCCAGAGCATTTAAGAACAAAAGGGATTAAGGGTATTATTACCGATCTGGATAATACATTAGTGGAATGGGATCGTCCCCAAGCCACTCCGCAATTGGTCAAATGGTTCGAGGAGATTAAGGAGCATGGAATCCTCGTTACCATTGTATCCAATAATAATGAAGGAAGAGTGAAGGCGTTTGCCGACCCCCTTGAAATTCCGTTTTTATTTAAGGCGAGAAAACCGCTTGCCGGGTCCTTTAACAGGGCTCTTTCCCAAATGAACATAAAGAAGGATGAGGCTGTCGTGATTGGTGATCAGCTGCTGACAGATGTACTGGGAGGAAACCGCAGCGGTTTTCATACCATTCTTGTTGTTCCGGTCGCGCAGACGGATGGCTTGGCAACTAAATTTAACCGCTTTGTGGAACGAAGAATTTTAAATTGGTTCCGGAAAAAAGGTATGCTTCGGTGGGAGGAATAACAGGTGAGTGACCAACAACATATTTGTATCGGCTGCGGCGTAAAGGTTCAAACAGCGAATCCTGAACAGCTTGGCTATGCCCCGGCCTCTGCCTTGGAAAAGGAAATGATTATCTGCCAAAGATGCTTCCGCTTAAAGCATTACAATGAGGTGCAGGATGTTAGTCTAACCGATGATGACTTTTTAAAAATCTTAAATCGCATCGGTCAAACCGATGCGCTGATAGTCTTGATTGTCGATATTTTTGATTTTAACGGCAGCTGGCTTCCAGGCCTGCATCGTTTTGCCGGGAAAAATAAAGTACTTCTGGTCGGCAATAAGGTTGATTTATTACCTAAGTCCGTGAAGCACAACAAAGTAATTCATTGGATGAAGAATGCAGCCAAAGAACTTGGCTTAAGACCGGAGAAAGTATTCCTGATCAGTGCTGCAAAGGGCTGGTTTATCAAAGAAACTGCCGCAGCGATTGATGAATACCGCAATGGTAAAGATGTCTATGTGGTAGGCTGTACAAATGTCGGGAAATCTTCTTTTATTAACCGAATTATTAAGGAAGTGACTGGGGAGGAAGATGTGATTACTACGTCACATTTTCCAGGAACAACATTAGATACAATTAAGATTCCTCTCGATGATAATAAATCTTTAATCGATACACCTGGAATTATTAATCACCATCAAATGGCGCACTTTGTGGACAAGCGGGATTTAAAAATCATAACCCCGAAAAAGGAAATCAAGCCGAAGGTATTTCAATTAAATGAAGGTCAGACGCTTTTCTTTGGCGGGCTCGCACGGTTTGATTTTGTCAGCGGCGGGAGAAGATCGTTTGTCTGCTATGTTTCAAACGACATAAATATCCACCGTACAAAGACTGAAAATGCCTCTGAGCTTTATAGAAACCATGTCGGGGAAATGCTGACCCCTCCAAGACGGGAGCAGCTGGAATCATTCCCTGAGCTTGTAAAACAGGAATTTTTTATTAAAGAAGCCAAAACAGATATTGTTTTTTCAGGACTGGGTTGGATTACAGTAAACGACCCTGGGGCAAAAGTAGCTGCTTATGTCCCAAGAGGTGTGCAGACGATAATCCGCAGGTCTTTAATCTAAAAAAGCGGGGTTGGGGAGAAGTATGACAAAGTTATTTGCTGTTATTGGTGATCCAATCGCTCATTCGATGTCCCCGGTAATGCATAATGATCTTTTTTCCTATTATCAGCTGAAAGCATATTATCTCCCGTTTCAAGTAAAAGCAGATAATCTGGAAGCAGCGGTCAAGGGCTTCAAATCCTTTGGCGCAGGCGGGTTTAATGTGACGGTTCCGCATAAAAGCAGCATCATCCCCTTTCTTGATGGTCTGGATGAATTGGCCGAAAATATTGGCGCTGTCAATACAGTAGTCAATGAAAATGGCAGGCTCGTTGGCTATAATACGGACGGCCCTGGCTTTTTAAAAGGGCTCAAAGCCATATCGTCATCTCTTGAGGGGAAAAAGATTTTAATCATCGGGGCAGGCGGCGCAGCACGGGCGATTTATTTTACCTTGGCTAAGGAAAAACCTTCGGCAATTGATATAGCGAACCGCACACTGGACAAAGGACAGAAGCTGATAGAGGATTGTCCTTATCCAAAATCCTCAATGGCTCTATCACTTAACCAGGCGGAAGGAAATTTAGCAGAATATGATATCATCATTCAAACGACCATGATTGGCATGTCGCCAAAAACAGGAGATCAGCCGATTGAAATGACGGAAATAAAGAAAAATGCCGTAGTTTGTGATATCATATACAATCCATTAGAAACGCAATTTTTACGCGGGGCCAAAGCAAAGGGAGCCATTATCAAAAACGGGCTGGATATGTTTGTTTATCAGGGGGCTCTCGCTTTTGAAAAATGGACAGGAATTTTTCCCGATGTGCAAAGAATGCGGGATATTGTGTTAATAAAACTAGGAGGAACTACATGTTAACAGGAAAACAAAAGCGTTTTTTACGTTCGAAAGCCCATCATTTAGACCCGATTTTTCAAGTGGGAAAGGGCGGCGTAAATGAGAATATGACTAAACAAATAGCCGATGCTTTAGAGGCTAGAGAGCTGTTAAAGGTCAGTGTATTGCAAAATTGCGAGGAAGATAAAACGGTTGTAGCTGAAGAGCTGGCGAAAAGCTCTGGATCGGAAATCGTCCAAATCATCGGAAATACGATTGTCCTTTACAAGGAATCAGTGGAGAAGAAACAAATCATCCTTCCATAGAGGAGCTGAAAAATGAAGAAAGTTGGGATTCTCGGAGGAACATTTGATCCGCCCCATATTGGACATCTATTGATTGCAAATGAGGTTCTTTCAAGCCTTCTTCTTGATGAGGTGTGGTTTATGCCGAACCAGGAGCCTCCCCATAAGAAAAAATCCGGTGACGTTCAAAATACGCACCGGATCCAAATGCTTGAACTCGCAGTATTAGGAAATCCATTCTTTAAAATTCAGACTATCGAGCTTGCAAGACAAGGTCCATCCTACACGGTTGATACCATGAAAAGAATTAATGCCGATTATTCCGGACATCAATTTTTCTTTATTATTGGAGCGGATATGATTGAGTACCTGCCAAAGTGGCAAAAAATTGAGGAGCTGGTCAAGCTGGTTCAATTTGTCGGGGTAGAGAGGCCGTCCTACAACTGGAAAACCGATTATCCTGTGCTTTATGTCGATGTGCCGGCCATCGATGTCTCTTCCAGCATGATACGAGACAGGCTGAAAAAAGGGAAAACAGTCCGCTATTTATTGCCGGATCCGGTCATTCAATATATTGAGGAGAACCATTTGTATGGAACGTGAAGAAGCACTAAGGCTTGTTAAACAGCAACTAACAGAGCATCGTTATCAGCATACATTAGGAGTGATGGAAACAGCCATTTCTTTGGCACGGCAATACGGTGCGGATGAGAAAAAGGCGGAGACCGCAGCAATTTTTCATGATTATGCGAAATTTCGTCCGAAAGAGGAAATGCAGAAAATAATTATCGAACAGGGTCTCCCTAAGGATCTGCTTGAGTTTAATGCCGAACTATGGCATGCACCTGCCGGGGCCTATTTGGTGGAAAAAGAAGCCGGAATTACTGACGGAGAAATCCTGAACGCGATACGGTATCATACCTCAGGAAGACCGGGAATGACATTGCTTGAAAAAATCATTTATTTAGCGGACTATATTGAGCCTGGAAGGCATTTTCCCGGGGTAGATGAAGTAAGGGAAATGGCAAAGGAAAATTTGAACCAGGCTTTAATCAAAGCAGTGCAAAATACCATTATGTTTTTAATGAAAAAAAACCAAACGGTCTACCCGGAGACTTTTCATACTTATAATGATTTGATTCAACATGAAAGGAATGATTAAATGGACAATTACGAATTACTTAAAATTGCCGTGAAAGCAGCGGATGATAAAAGAGCGGAAAATATTCTTGCCCTTAATATGAAGGGGATTTCTCTGATTGCAGACTACTTTATTATTTGCCATGGGAACTCCGATAAACAGGTGCAGGCAATTGCCAGAGAAATGAAGGAGAAAGTCGAAGAAAACGGCTTCGATGTTAAAAGGATCGAAGGCTTTGATGAGGCAAGATGGATCTTAATTGACTTAGGAGATGTCGTGGCCCATATTTTCCACCGGGATGAGAGAACTTACTATAATCTTGAACGCTTATGGGGGGATGCGCCGAAAGTGGATGTCCTCAGTGAATTAAATTCATGAGCTATGAACATTTCGCCTATCTTTATGATGAGTTAATGCGGGATGCTCCCTATGAGGAGTGGGTCCGTTTCGTCAATGAGAAATGTGATAAATATAACATGACGGGAGGACCTCGCCCGAGCCTGCTCGATTTAGCCTGCGGGACAGGTGAGGTTTCCATCCGTTTGGCAAAAGAAGGGTTCCAGGTAACCGGTGTTGATTTATCAGAAGATATGCTTTCCGTTGCCCAGACAAAAGCAAAAAAGGAAGGGCTGAGAGTTCCTTTCTACCAGCAAAATATGGCTGAATTAGAGGGTCTCGGGGAATTTGACATCATCAGCATCTTTTGTGATTCATTAAATTATCTGCAATTCGAGAATGAAGTAACTGATACATTTGCAAAGGTTTTTCGTCATCTGAAAAATGGAGGTATTTTCCTTTTTGATGTTCACTCTATTTATAAAATTCATCAGGTGTTTGTAAATAATACATTTGCCATCAACGAAGATGATATTTCTTATATTTGGAATAGTTTTCCCGGGGATGAGCCGAATAGTGTGGAGCATGAGCTGAGCTTTTTTGTTTTAGATGAAAACAGCGGAAAATATGACCGTTATGATGAACTGCATTTGCAGCAAACCTTTACGATTGAGCAATATGCAGCCTGGTTAGCGGAAGCAGGCTTTGAATTATTGGAAATCACCGCTGATTTTACAAATGAGCCGCCAAAGGAAGATTCGGAAAGAATATTTTTTGCAGCAAGAAGAAAATAAAAGAAGCCATCTTTTAAAAAAAGATGGCTCAGATTGTCGAGAAAGGGTATTTTTCTCGGCAACTTTTTATTATGTCAGAATCTAAACAGAGATTTTTATAACAATTTTATTGATAGTCTCTGCTAAATGGCCTGTTGATTTCCGCTCCAGGTGTTTCGCTTTCCGCGGGCGGTCCGGGAAGCCTCCTCGGCGCTTTAGCGCCTGCGGGGTCTTCCCAGTTCCGTACTCCCGCAGGAGTCTTCACACCTTCCGCTCCAATCAACAGGGATGCAAATCAACCAATGCATTGCCACACACTTTTACAAGCCGGGCTAAGTGTGTGGCAATCTTTTTCATGTTTTGGCAAGCTGCAGTAAGGAGAGCCTGCTCGCTTGCTTTTTTTAATCCCCGTAACCGGCAGTAGCGAAGCCCGTGCAGCTCTTTGATTCTGCGAAGCTTCGCTCAATTATTTCCTTTCTAAATTTATAAAGCATTTTTCCCGATAAAGATAAGAGATTTATCCTTACATTTTCCTTGTACTCCTCCCAAACGTGACGAGTCACCACTTTTACCTTGTTTTTAGAGCGTGTACATTGGGAAGGAAGTGGGCGGTTTTCACGGGACATAAACCCACATTCAGGATCAGTTGTACTAACTCGAATT
>CAYNUT010000151.1:0-8226 GCA_964400595.1 uncultured Neobacillus sp.
GGGCGAGTCCTTTCATCGCATGGTAAACGGTGTTCGGAATATCATGAAGCTTTAAATCCAGAAAAATATGATGTCCCTTTTCTTTTATTAAATGAACGATTGCCGGCCCTTCCTGGTAAAAAAGCTCCATGCCGACTTTTAGAAAGAGATTTTCGCCGCAAAAAGGCTCCAAGAATTGCTCGACCTCACTCCGGCTTGCAAAATCAAGCGCGAGAATTAGTGAATTGTCCATGCTTTTTCCAGCTCCTTCCTCTGCATTCAACAATGTGTTCCACGCCTAATGTATCTAATAGAACCGGCAATTCCTCGATAATGGATGGACATATATACGGGTCAACAAAGTTTGCCGTCCCTACTGCAACAGCACTCGCACCTGCATAGAAAAATTCAATGACATCCTCAGCTGACTGAATCCCGCCCATTCCAATAATCGGGAGATTTACCGCCTGGCTGACTTCATAAATCATTCGGATTGCAACTGGTTTAATAGCCGGTCCTGACAATCCTCCTGTTCGGTTAGCGAGAATCGGCTTTCCGGTTTTAAGATCCAGCCTCATTCCAATCAGTGTATTAATCATCGTTAAGCCATCAGCCCCGCCCGCTTCTGCTGCTTTAGCGATTTCAACGATATTGGCCACATTGGGTGAAAGCTTCACATAAACCGGTACTTCTGACACTTCTTTCACTTTGCGGGTTAATTGCTTTGCCATTTCAGGACTTGTTCCAAAGGCAATTCCGCCAGTTTTAACATTAGGACAGGAAATATTTAATTCGAGTGCCTGTACATTTTGTGCTTTTGAGATTTCTTTTGCGACCGCCACATAGTCCTCTTCAAGCGAGCCGGCAACATTCGCGATAATTGGAACATCAAATTGGGATAACCACGGCAGCTCTTCAGACATGACTTTTTCTAAGCCGGGGTTTTGCAGTCCAATCGCATTCAACATTCCTGCTGTTGTTTCGGCAACTCTCGGAGTCGGATTGCCAAATCTCGGCTCGACCGTTACGGCCTTTATCATAATGGCGCCCAGGACACTCAAGTCGTAAAATTGGCTGTATTCTCGGCCAAAACCAAAGCAGCCGGAGGCAGGCATGATCGGATTTTTCAAGTTTAAGCCCGGCAGCTCTACGTTTAATCGGCTCATATTAATACCTCCCCAGCCCGGAAAACAGGCCCATCGCTGCAAATTTTTTTATAGGCTACACCTTCCGGGTCATCTGCTTTTTTGCAAACACAAGCAAAGCAGGCCCCTATGCCGCAGGCCATCCGTTCTTCCAATGATAAAAACATTTTCTTCCCGGGATAATGTTGTTCGAGCGCCTTTAACATTGGGACAGGGCCGCAGGCAAACAGACTATCAAAATGTAATTCCCTGATGACATCAGTTACAAAGCCTTTTTTTCCATAGGAACCATCTGCCGTGGTAATATAGGTTTCTCCGTATTGTAAAAACTCTTTTTCATAAAAAACTCCAGCGCTGTTTTGGTAACCCAGGACATGGACAACTTTTACACCTTGAGCCTGGAGCTGCCTGGATAGCTCAAAAAGCGGGGGAACCCCAATGCCCCCGCCAACAAGGAGGGCCGTTTCACCGGGGGCCGCTTCCGCAACGGGAAAACCGTTTCCCAAAGGACCGAGAATATCAAGCTCCATGCCAGCCGTCATTTGTGTCAGCAGGGCTGTCCCCTTTCCCACTTTCCGATATACAAGCGTAAACTGTTCTTTTAATCTATCAATCGATGAGATGCTGATCGGCCTCCGCAAAAGGGGGTCCAGCCCCTTAGAGGGCCGGATATGAACAAATTGACCTGGTGCTGTTATTTCATTTACTAATTTTCCTTTTACCGTCAGCTCGTAAATATTAGCTGCAATCTCTTTATGACTGATAATTTTGCATAGTTCTTTTTGAATCATGCAAATACCGCCTCCTTGCTGGATGAACCCATTGCCTTCGCGGAAAAATTCATTGATTCTATTACTCTAAGAATCGCATCCGCGGTATCAAGCGATGTCAAACAAGGTACGCCATTTTCGACAGCCTCGCGGCGGATTCTAAACCCATCTGTTTCCTGCTGTTTTCCTTTTGTCAATGTATTAATAATAAATTGGGCTTCTCCACGGTGGATGACATCGAGTAAGGTCCTGCCTTCTGCGCCAATCTTCCCTACCACCCTTACCGGCAGGCCGGCTGATTGTAAAACGGCAGCCGTTCCGCTTGTTGCCATAAGACTGTAGCCATTTTCCACAAACCTCTCTGCGAGCTTTAAGGCTTCTTGTTTATCCTTATCGGCCACAGTAAACAACACCGTGCCAAATTTTTGGATATTCATGCCTGAGGCAACTAACCCTTTATATAGAGCTTTTTCAAGGGTACAGTCCTTCCCCATTACCTCACCGGTCGACTTCATTTCCGGTCCAAGCGTAATGTCAACACTTTTCAGCTTGGCAAATGAGAAGACGGGAACCTTCACATAAACCCCTTCTGTTTCAGGTACAAGTCCTTGATCCCATCCTTGTTCAAGAAGGGAAATACCTAGTATGGCTTTAGTAGCAATTTTTGCCATCGGAACATTTGTAATTTTGCTCAAAAAAGGAACCGTCCGGCTTGAACGCGGATTGACTTCCAAACAATAGACTTGATTATTCGATAAGACAAACTGGATATTTAACAAGCCAATTATATTTAATCCTTTAGCGAGCTTAACCGTATAGTCAACCAGCGTTTGTTTAACGTTTTCTGAAAGTGTCTGAGGCGGATAGACAGCAATCGAGTCCCCCGAATGGACGCCAGCGCGCTCAATATGCTCCATTATTCCGGGAATCAAGACATTTTCACCATCACAAATGGCATCCACTTCGATTTCTTTCCCTGTTAAATAGCGGTCAATTAGAACCGGATGCTCTGGATTGATTTTCGCGGCATTTTTCATATAATGGAGCAACTCTTCATCATGGTAGACAATTTCCATCGCCCGTCCGCCGAGAACATAGGAAGGGCGTACCAATACCGGATAACCGATTTCTTCAGCAATGACCAGTGCTTCATCCACTGAAAGAGCTGTTTTGCCCAGTGGCTGAGGGATATTTAGCTGTTCCATTGTATGTTCAAATTTATCCCGATTCTCCGCGCGGTCTAAATCCTCTAAGCTTGTGCCCAGGATTCTAACCCCATTTTCAGCGAGCTTTCCTGCAAGATTGATGGCTGTTTGCCCGCCAAATTGAACAACAACACCAATTGGGGATTCCAAATCAATGATGTGCATAACATCCTCAATGGTCAGCGGTTCAAAGTAAAGTTTATCGGAAATACTGAAATCAGTTGAAACAGTTTCAGGATTGCTATTAATAATGATGGCTTCGTAGCCTGCCTCTTTAATCGCCTTTACCGAGTGAACGGTGGCATAATCAAACTCAATACCCTGACCGATGCGGATCGGACCGGAACCAAGGACAATGACACTTTTTCTTTCTGTAACAACCGATTCATTTTCCTCCTCGTACGTTCCATAGTAATAAGGGGTTTCTGATTCGAATTCCGCAGCACATGTGTCAACCATTTTATAGACTGGGAGAATGCCAAGGTCTTTTCTGATGGTATATATTTCATTTTCAGTTTTTCCCCAAAGCTGGGCAAGTTTTTTATCGGAAAATCCTTTCTGCTTTGCTACCAAAAGGAGTTCTGTGTTAAAAGGGTTTGCCGCAAGTTTTTCTTCCAGCTTGCTTATTCCAGCCAATTTTTTCAGGAAAAAGAGATCAATTCGGCTCCATTGATGAATGGTTTCAATTGTCATCCCGCGCTTATACGCCTCTGCGATATAAAAAAGCCGCTCATCACCCGCCTTGCGGATCCGCTTTTCAAGCAATTCGTCAGAGATTCCCTCCGCCCCACTCAATTCAAAATGATGGACGCCCACTTCCAGCGATCTAATAGCCTTTAGTAAGGATTCTTCGAAGTTGCGGCCGATGGCCATCACTTCACCTGTTGCTTTCATTTGCGTTCCGAGCGAACGGTTCCCTGATTCAAATTTATCAAACGGCCACCTTGGGATTTTCGTCACGATATAATCAAGGGCCGGTTCAAAACAAGCATAGGTTTTACCTGTTACAGGATTAAGCATTTCATCCAGTGTTAATCCAACCGCTATTTTTGCGGCAAGCTTGGCGATTGGGTAGCCGGTTGCTTTGGATGCAAGCGCTGAGGAACGGCTGACCCTAGGATTCACTTCGATAATATAGTACTGAAAGCTATCCGGATCTAATGCAAGCTGAACATTGCATCCCCCTTCTATACCGAGGGCACGGATAATTTTCAATGAAACGTTACGTAAAAGTTGATATTCCCTGTCACTTAGTGTCTGGCTCGGAGCAACTACAATGGAATCACCTGTATGGATGCCAACAGGGTCAATATTTTCCATGTTGCAAACTACAATGGCATTATCTTTTGAATCCCTCATGACCTCGTATTCAATTTCCTTGAAGCCAGCGATGCTTTTTTCGAGGAGGCATTGTTTGACAGGGCTGTTTTTCAATCCGCTGGTCACAATTTCTTCAAGGTCATCCAATGTATGACAAATCCCGCCTCCTGTTCCTCCTAAAGTATAGGCAGGTCTTACAATGACCGGAAAGCCCACTTTCACAACAAAGGCTTTTGCTTCCTCCAATTCATGGATAATTTCACTATCCGGAACCGGTTCCCCCAGCTCATTCATTAAACTGCGGAATAAATCTCTGTCCTCTGCCTGTTTAATGGCCTTTAGCTTTGTCCCAAGAATCTCTACTCCACATTCTTCAAGAACTCCTGATTTTGCCAGCTCAACGGCAAGATTTAATCCTGTCTGTCCGCCTAACGTCGCAACAAGTGCATCTGGTCGCTCTTTGCGGATAATCCGGCTGACAAATTCAACTGTTAATGGCTCAATATAAACAGCATCGGCCACTTCATGATCGGTCATAATTGTTGCCGGATTTGAGTTTACAAGAATCACCCGGTAACCTTCCTCTTTAAGCGCTATGCATGCCTGGGTGCCTGCATAATCAAATTCTGCTGCCTGGCCAATGACAATCGGACCAGATCCTATTACTAAAATGGTGTTTATATCTGCACGTTTAGGCATGCTGCATCGCCCCCTGTTTTTCAATCATTTCGAGAAATTGGTCAAATAAGCTGTTTGAATCCTCGGGCCCAGGCGAGGCCTCGGGATGATACTGTACCGTAAAAGCAGGATAGTCCAAATGCTTCAATCCCTCTATTGTTCCATCGTTCAAGGCAGTATGAGTGACTTTCAAGCGTGTATTTTTTAGCGAGTTCAACTCGACTGTATAACCGTGGTTTTGCGATGTTATTTGGATTTTTCCGGTTTCCAAATCCTTTACCGGATGATTCGATCCGCGGTGGCCAAACTTCATTTTAACCGTGTCTGCCCCGCAGGCAAGGGCAAATAATTGATGCCCTAGGCAAATGCCGAATAGAGGAAATAAACCCATGATTTGTTTTATCATATGAATCGCTTCCGGTACATCTTTTGGATCTCCCGGTCCATTTGAAAGCATAATTCCATCGGGACGTAACTGGAGAATTTCATCTGCTGATGCATGGTATGGAACGACGATGACATCACAATCCCGCTTGTTTAATTCCCGTAAAATCCCATGCTTCATCCCAAAATCAACGAGGACTATTCTTTTTCCCCGGCCGGGACTCGGGTAGGGATTTTTCGTCGATACATTTCTAACTTGATCAATTGGAAGCCTTGTTCGCCTCAAGCGGCTTAGTACTTCGATTGGATCTGCTTCAAAACTGCAGATCGCACCTTTTAATGTTCCATGCTGCCGGATGATTCTTGCCAATTTGCGGGTATCAATCCCTGCTATCCCAGGAATATTTTTCATTTTGAAATATTCATCAAGCGTAAATTCACTCCTCCAGTTGGAAGGAAAATCGGAAACTTCTTTGACAATGAAGCCTTTTACGGCCGGATTTATCGATTCGAAATCATCACGATTAATTCCGTAATTCCCAATTAAAGGGTAGGTAAGCATGACAATCTGCCCGCAATAGGACGGGTCGGAAAGAATCTCCTGGTAGCCTGTCATCCCTGTATTAAAGACAACTTCACCAACAGCATCCATATGGCTGCCGAACCCCTCACCGATAAAAGTCGTGCCATCTTCTAATATAAGCTGTGCTTTCATTTCGTCACACGTCCTTTTTCCCATACTATTTGCCCTTGAAAAATGGTCATCTCAGGCCAGCCCTTGCATTTCCATCCGGCAAACGGAGTATTTTTTCCTTTGGATAACAATTCATCCAGATTTATCGAATGTTCTTCCTTCAAATTTAGGAGTACCAGGTCTGCCGGAGCTCCGATTTCTATTTTCCCATATGGGAGCCCAAAGGTTTCCGCTGGCTTTTTTGTTAAATATTCAATGAGTTCTTCAAGCGTTATGATTTTTTTTAAGACTAGATTTGTATACAAGAGGGGAAAAGCTGTTTCCAGGCCAACAATTCCAAAAGGAGCCAGTTCCATTCCTTCCGCTTTCTCAGCAGCCGTATGCGGAGCATGATCGGTTGCTATAAAATCGATGGTTCCGTCAAGAAGCCCTTCGACTAATGCTGCCCGGTCAGCCGCATCGCGGAGCGGCGGATTCATTTTAAAATTGGCGTCAAGTCCCGGGATATCATCTTGATTTAATAATAAATGATGCGGGGTTACTTCAGCAGTGACATTAATTCCAGCCCTTTTAGCATCTCTGATTGCACGGACTGATTCCTTTGTGCTGACATGGCAGACATGATAATGGCAGCCGGCTGCTTCCGCCAGTAAAACATCCCTGGCAATTTGAACGGACTCACATACGGAAGGAATCCCCCTTAATCCGTGTTTTTTGGCAAAAGAACCCTCATGTACACAGCCATTATGAATCAGTGAATTTTCTTCACAATGGGCCACAATGGTCATATTAAGTTCAGCTGCTTTTTGCATGGCGGTAAGCATCATTTCAGCAGACTGAATTCCCACGCCATCATCAGTAAAAGCAAAGGCCCCGGCCTCTTTAAGGGCTGCAAAATCAGTCAGCTCACGCCCGAGCTGCCTTGTTGTGATCGAGGCATATGGAAGAACCCGGACATTGGCAGTTTCTTCGATTCTTTTCTTTAGCCATTCCACTTGTTCTTTGGTGTCAGGCACCGGTCTTGTGTTCGGCATGGCAGCGACCGTCGTAAACCCGCCCCGGGAGGCAGCACGTGTACCGGTTTCAATGGTTTCTTTCTTTTCACCGCCCGGTTCACGAAGATGGATATGGAGGTCAATAAATCCCGGGGAAACGACGAGCCCTGCTGCATCAATAATCCGGTCCGCACCGGATTTTATCCCTGGTTCGATTTTTACGATAACGCCATTTTCAATTAAAATATCAGCTTGGCTTATTTTTCCGTCATATGCTATATAGCTGGCGTTCTGTATAAGTATTTTCATGGATGATTCCTCCCTTTATGCTTTCAATTGACCTCTTTAATACAGCCATTCTGACGAAAACGCCATTTTCCATTTGCTTAAAAATTCTTGAGCGCCCACATTCCACCAAACTGTCAGCTATTTCGACATTGCGGTTTACTGGGGCCGGATGCATGATGATGCTCCCGGGCTTCATTTGTTTTTCCCGCTCTATCGTCAGCCCAAAACGCTGATGATATTCGGCCGCCGTGAAACTGCCCTTTTTTTGGTGCCGTTCATGCTGCACACGCAGAAGCATCACAACATCTGCCTCACAGATGGCTTCGTCTATCGGAAGAAATCTTGATGCCTGCAAACTATGACTATCAAACCATTCTTCAGGTCCTGAGAAAATTACATCCGCACCCAATCTAGTTAAGGAGTCAGCATTGGAGCGCGCTACCCGGCTGTGCCTTATGTCTCCGATAATGGCAATTTTAAGCCCGGTAAATCCTCCGAATTCCTGATAGATGGTCAATAGGTCTAGAAGCGACTGTGTCGGGTGATGGCCGCAGCCATCTCCCCCATTTATTATTGGGATATTCACCCTGCCGACCAGCTCATCAAAATATCTGTCCTGCCCGTGGCGGATCACTACTGTATTTACCCCTATTGCTTCCAGCGTTTTGACTGTGTCGTAAAGTGTTTCCCCTTTTTGAACACTCGATGTTTGGACTTCAAAGGGGATGACGCTAAGCCCCAATTTTCTTTCGGCCACTTCAAAACTGC
>CAYNUT010000152.1:0-8190 GCA_964400595.1 uncultured Neobacillus sp.
TAATAAGGCCTTTTGAGGACAAAAACGATGAAGGGACCCGTGGAAATGTCTTTAATAAAGCTTATTGAGGACAAAACTCGTGAAGGAAGCAGTCGAAATGTCTTTAATGAGGCTTATTGAGGACAAAAACGATGAAGGGACCCGTGGAAATGTCTTTAATGAGGCCTAATGAGGACAAAACTCGTGAAGGATCCCAGGAATTGTCCTCAATAAGCTCTTTTGAGGACAAAACGTTCAAAGCAAGTTATAGAAATGTCCCTTATCGAGGGATTATTCTATTGCTATTCAGAAAAGCGAGCATTAAAGTTATGAGTGAGACAGCTAACAAAATGGAAAAGGAGCAAACGCCGTGAATTCGCAAAAAAGTGTAGTTGAAAAATTAAGCTTAACCAAATATGCAGCCAGGCTGATTCTAAATCCCCCAACGGATATCGAGGATTTTCAAGGATTGGAGCATGATTTATCCATTGAAAAAGATAAATATGATCTTGCCTTTATTTTTATTTTTAACCTTGAGGAATTTTCAAAGTATTTAAAGCTTGTGGTTGAAAAACAACTCCTTAACGCAAACGGCTATTTATATTTTGCCTATCCAAAGAAAAACAATCCGAAATATAAAGAATACATAGATCGTGACAGCTTTTTCAGTGCCATCCCGATGGATGAGGAAGGTTATGTTCTTGATAGTGATATCAAGTTTTCAAGAATGGTTAGTTTAAATGAGATTTTTACCGTGGTGGGTCTTAAGTCAGCACCAAAGAAAGCGAAAAAATCAGCCAGTTCAAAAGCGAGTCAATGTGTTGATGATTATATTGCAAATATTGATGATATTATGCGCTATTTGGGCAATAAAGATGAACTTCTCAATATATACAGCCAATTAACTCCCGGCTACCAAAAGGATTGGGCCCGTTATGTTTACAGCGCCAAAAGAAAAGAAACTCAGGAAAAGCGCTTGCTTGAAATGGAAACCATACTTGGCGAAGGGTTCAAAACCATCGCATTATATCGCCAGGCCAAAAAATCTTAATGTGCACTTTAATGGTGCCTGACACTACTCATGGACATAGTCCATAGGAGGTGTCAGGCACCTTTTTTAAAAGATATTCCCGAACAAAATAAATTATCTATTTTCTTTTAGGAACATTTCAATAAAAAGCGAGGTTCCATGAGAAGATGTTACTATGAAAATAAAGGAAAGGGGATAAGGGGGGGAAATATAAATAGACATCCCCCAGGTTATGAGGTCAAAAACCAGTTACTTAAGAATTTCCTTATATTCTTTTCCCTTTTGAACATAAACCTCAATAGACATTTGAATCATGCGGAGGTCTTTTTCCGTTAGTTCGCGGACTACCTTCCCCGGCGAGCCCATGACCATGGAGCGGGGCGGGATTTTTTTGCCGCTTGGAATTAGGGTATTGGCGCCGATAATGCATTCCTCGCCAATTTCTACATCATCCAAAATTGTCGACCCCATGCCGATGATGGAATGCTTGCCCACTCTGCAGCCGTGCAGGATCACATTGTGGCCGACTGTAACTCCATCTTCAATGATGATAGGATGCCCTTCGTATAGATGAATGGTCGTGTTATCTTGAATGCTGCATTGTTCTCCGATTATTATCGGCCCTTCATCCCCGCGGAGCACCGCGTTAAACCAGATGGTTGATTCCTTGCCAATCTTGATATCGCCGATTAAATAAGCCCCGGGTGCTACAAAAACAGTTTCATGAACCTCGGGGGATTTCCCGTAAAAAGGAATTTTCATTAAATCATCACTCCGTTTCCTGAATTATCTTAATTTTATTATAACATTAACCATTGGGTGAGGCATCGTTTTAATGTAAGCGCTTTATAAATTGTCTAAATATAAAAAATAATCAAAATATATTGACAGGTTATTTTTTCGATGGTAACCTAGTTAACAAATTAAACATGAATCGATGACGAGAAGAGTAGGGTTGGATCTTTGTTAACCAGAGAGCCGGCGGTTGGTGGGAGCCGGTAACAGGACAATCTGAAGATCATCTCTGAGGTGTGCAGTTGAACCTTCTGAAGTATGTAAGCTGTGCCGGAATGTCCGCCGTTAAAATGGAAACGTACAGGTGAATTCCTTTACGACAATCGAGAGCCGCAACGGGCATTTTGCTGCGGAAGTAGGGTGGTAACGCGAGCAAAACTCGTCCCTATACCTTTATGGGACGGGTTTTTTACTGTTTATTTTGGGAAAATTAAGGAGGGAACCAAGGCCATGAGTCAACAGGTCGACAAAAAAACGGTTAATGTGGAGGATATCATAATTGCCAGCCATACCATTAAGGATATGATTTCGCCAACCCCGCTGCAGTTTAATCATTTATTATCGGAACGCTATGACTGTCATGTGTATCTGAAGCGTGAGGATATGCAAAGCGTCCGCTCATTTAAAATCCGTGGCGCCTATAACCGGATCAAAAAACTCTGTCCGGAGGAAATGAAAAACGGGATTATCTGCGCCAGCGCCGGCAACCATGCCCAGGGGGTAGCTTACTCTTGCCAGCAGTTAAAAATAAGCGGAAAAATTTTTATGCCAAGCACCACTCCAAAGCAAAAGGTAAACCAGGTCAAGTTTTGGGGCAAAGACAGCGTGGAGATTGTGTTAGTGGGGGATACCTTTGACGACGCCTATGAAAAGGCAATGGAGTGCAGCAAGGCTGAAAACCGGACATTTATTCATCCCTTCGACGACTATGATGTCATTGCCGGGCAAGGAACGGTTGGTGTAGAACTGCTGAATGATTGCCCTGAAAAGGTTGATTATCTTTTTGCGGCGATTGGGGGCGGAGGTCTTTTAGCAGGGGTCGGAACTTATTTAAGACACTTTTCTCCAGAAACCCAGTTGATTGGTGTCGAACCCGAGGGAGCACCAGGGATGAAGGAATCGATTTTACATGGAAAGGTAATATCGCTCGAAAAGATTGATCCGTTTGTCGATGGTGCCGCTGTTAAAACCGTTGGATCCAAAACCTTTGAGATTTGCAAGGAAATCGTCGATGATATTGTTGTCGTGCCTGAGGGGAAAGTCTGTACTACATTGCTATCCTTATATAATGAAAATGCCATTGTTGTTGAGCCGACAGGAGCGCTGTCCGTTGCCGCCTTAGATACATATGCAGATCACCTCAAAGGCAAAACGGTGGTTTGTGTTATCAGCGGAGGGAATAATGATATCGGCCGAATGCAAGAAATTAAAGAACGGTCAAAGCTGTTTGAGGGACTCCAGCATTATTTCATTGTCCAATTCCCGCAGCGGCCCGGTGCGCTGCGAGAATTTTTGTTTGATGTTCTAGGACCAAATGATGACATCAGCCATTTTGAATATACGAAAAAGAACAACCGTGAAACTGGGCCCGCATTAGTTGGCATTGAGCTTAAGGACAGGGAAGATTACTTCCCGCTCATTGAACGGATTAAGACGAAAGGATTTTTGTATCGGGAAGTGAACAAGGACAGCACGCTTTTTCAAATGCTCGTATAGATTTCGGTATTTTTTACAAAATAAGAGGGTAGTAATGTAAAGGAGGTTTTCAAGCGGTGGCAAAGGATAAGATTACGCCCTCAAGCGAAGTTGATCAGAAGAAATTATTAGATGCTAAAGTCAAGGAACTTCGAAAAAATGACTTTGAAGATAGTCATGTACGAAGAGGCACCCCGAATGGGGCAGATGGACAATAATGCGGAATGCAGGAGTTGACGACGGTTCAACTCCTATTTTTTATTTTGTAATTTGCGTCCTAAAAGGTATAATATATCTGTTATGTACCGAAATGTTATAATAAAAATGTTGAAGTAATTGATTTTTCTATTATAATATTTTAGTGTCGGATTTAAAGTGGAAAGAGAGTGTTCATAATGGGACGTAAATGGAACAATATTAAGGATAAAAAGGCTTCTAAAGACGCTAACACAAGCCGCATTTATGCAAAATTCGGCCGCGAGATTTATGTAGCAGCAAGACAGGGCGAGCCGGATCCGGAATCTAACCAAGCGCTGAAATTCGTACTTGAGCGTGCAAAAACATATAATGTGCCTCGCCACATTATTGACCGTGCGATTGAAAAAGCAAAAGGCGGTTCTGATGAGAGCTATGACGAGCTTCGTTATGAAGGCTTCGGGCCGAATGGCTCAATGGTCATTGTTGATGCATTGACAAATAACGTAAACCGCACTGCATCAGATGTCCGGGCGGCATTTGGTAAAAACGGCGGTAATATGGGTGTCAGCGGCTCAGTTGCCTATATGTTTGATTCAACAGCTGTTATTGGTGTAGAAGGAAAAAATGAAGAGGAAGTTCTTGAACTTCTAATGGAGGCAGATGTGGACGTTCGTGATGTCTTAGAAGATGACGAACAGGTGATCGTTTATGCTGAGCCAGACCAGTTCCACGCTGTTCAGGAAGTCTTCAAAAATGCAGGGGTAACGGAATTCACAGTTGCGGAATTATCGATGATTGCGCAAAGCGAAGTAACTCTTGAGGAAGACGCACAAGTTAAGTTCGAAAAAATGATCGACGCTTTGGAAGATTTAGAGGACGTTAGACAAGTATACCATAACGTGGATTTAGGCGAATAAAACTTTTGTTTGTAACAGACCCTTTTGATGGGGGTCTGTTTTTTGTTGTGATTTCGGAAAAATGAATTTTGCAGGAATCAGCCCAATGTTGTATATTAGGAGAAAGATAACAATATTGGAGGAGTGCAAATGAGAGAAACAAATGAAGCTACCCAAACCGAACTAGTTATCACTCGAACCATTGATGCACCCAGGAACCTTGTGTTCAAGGCTTGGACTGAGGTGGAAGGCTTGAAACAGTGGTGGGGCCCGAAAGGTTTTTCCATGGATGTCAAAAAGTTTGACCTCAAGCATGATGGAGTTTTTCACTACAGTCAGAAATCACCTGATGGTCATGAAATGTACGGAAAGTTTGTTTATCGTGAAATCCAGGGACCTGAAAAACTTGTTTTTACAAATTCTTTCTCCGATGAGGCGGGCAATACAGTCAGAGCTCCATTCAGCCCAACATGGCCGCTCGAAATACTCAATATTTTGACGTTTATCGAACAGGATGGCAAAACGACTCTTACAATGCGCGGCGGCCCTGTTAACGCTACCGAGGAGGAGCAACAAACCTTTAAGGGGATGCTTGAAGGGATTAAGCAGGGATTTGCCGGCACCTTAGATCAGCTGGATGATTATTTGTCAAAAGCATGATATTCGCAGTACCGGGGCGTTTACCAATAAAAGCTCAACTGAGGACAGCATTCAGTTGAGCTTTTATTTTATCCCATACCTACTTACGAACAAGCACGGTCATATTATGGATAAACCCATCGAATTCAGCAATTCATCTCTATCAAGATTATCTTTTAACAGAGGATAAAACAATCACGGTGGCGATAATACATAAAGTGCCAATCCATTCTGCAGGACCAAAAGAAACCCCGAGCCAGGCTACGGCTAAAAATGCAGCAGATAACGGCTCGGCACAAGCGAGGAGACTCGCTTCCGATGCTCGGATGTATTTCAGGCTTTCCATAAAGCATAAAAAGGCAATAAGGGTTCCAAAAATAACGACAAAAACAACAGCCAAAAAGGACGTCAAAGACCAATTTCCATGAAACTGCCAGGGCGGATGGATGAAGCTGAAGCCAATTCCGCCAATCGTCATACCCCACCCAACAGTAATGAGTGAGCCCCATTTTGCAAGAAGACCTCCAGGGTACAGCGTATAAAAAGCAAGCGCAAATGCGGATAGGATTCCCCAGAAAAAGGCAGGTGCGGAAATCGATAAAGAATGTAAGTTTCCTTTTGTTACTAGAAGAAAGGTGCCGGCAAGCGCCAAAATGATGGCAATGATTTCATGTCTCGCAGGCCACGCCTTTAGGCGCAAACATACATAACATGCGATAAGAACTGGTGCTAAATACTGTAATATCGTCGCAGTCGCAGCATTCCCGTGTTGTATAGCTGCAAAGTAGGTATATTGGACGGCAAGCATGCCGACGATACCGAAAAGCGTGAGGCGGTAGATATCGTGCTTATTTTTCCAAACGCCCCAGATATTTTGTTTGCCGGATGTTTGGGCAAACAACAATAACCCAGCACCTGAAAAAATCAGCCTGATGACAACCAGCCAGCCCGTGTTAAATCCCTGGTCGTGAAATAAATATTGAGCAACGGTGCCTCCTACTCCCCAAAAAATAGCGGCAATGAGAACCAAAATAATTCCTTTTGTCCTTGGGTAGGGCAGTGATGTACTATGTGAACCCATGGTTAACCTCCGAAATATCTCTTTTAATCTTTAAAAATGATTATATCACTTTTAAAAAGTTGATTTGTAAGTTTTTTCAGAATCTGCAGCATTTTCTCTCAAAGGAAAAAGGTCAATGAGCATAGAATTAAAGTAAGGATGAAATGAGAGGGAGATGGTCTAAATGGCTCATGAAAAAGATGGTCATGTGAATTGGAAGGATCAAATCTCAAGTGATTCTAAATTGGATGAGGACATTAAGAGGCATCCGGGTTTTGGCAAACCGCTGCCTTCCCATTTATTTTCCGGGGATGTTTATTCCAATTTCGTCAATACTGCTAGAAATGCAGGTTATCTGCCCCCGTTTGCGGCATTGCGGAAGGATATTTATCAAGACATGGAAAAGACCCTGAAGTTAAAGGAAGAAAATTTTCCTGAATTAGAGTTAAAGAGTTTGATAGAAGATATTAATGAAAAAATTAAGAAATACAATGCCTCCTGCCCGCCGATGATGCAAAAGGGAAGAGTTAGTTTGGAGGGGCTTGAAAAGCAAATGAAGTATTGGGAATGATGGACCCTACACCGGCCCACTCAAAAAAGGGCCTGAATAAGGCCCCGAAACATTATCCTTTACGAATTTCTTGGACGCTTTTCCCATGCAAAAAGGCGTGACCAATCTTAAATTTTCCTACTGTATCAAATCCGTTTTTCGCATAAACCATTTCGATTTTTTCATCAATCGGGAAGATCCATAAATTTTCCATCCCTTTTTTCAATACTTCCTCCTGTAGAAAATATATGAGTTCGCCGATCAGGCCTTTTCCTCTGAATTGTTCTATAGTGGCAACGGTTTCGATTCGTGCCTGATCTTGAGTTTCAAAAATACAGGCAGTTGAGCAGGCCGCGCCTTCATATCTTAAGAGATAGTGTGTGAAGGAGGGATGCTTAAATTCTTCAGGAAAGGCTTTTTCCCGAACTACCTTTCCTCCAAACTCTTTAATGCTGCATTCGATGTCTAACGCTTCATTGAAATTAGCCTCGGTTACTTTTTCGATTGTGATTTTATTATTTTTGTTGCGTGCGTGAAGTTTTCGATTCCACAGCTGGACAGGGTGGACCAATTCTTCAAATTTGAAGTTATGAGAATATAGTTCTTCAATCAGTTTTGTTTGGTTTTCTGTATTATAAATGTAAAATCTCGGTGTGATGTTTTTGGAACTATAAAAATGAACAACTTCCTCAATGACGGCTTTGGGGTCACTCGGGGCCTCATGAATATGCGCATGGTTGGCATCGAAATAGCTTGGCTGATCTTCATTACAAAATAAATAGCCCCAGGAAGTGTTGGTTCTCTTTGTAAAGGTATCAAAATAAGCAATATCAAGCTCAATGGCTTTTGAAAAAATGTTCAATAGGATCCCCTCCATAGTTAATTGTAGGTATGAATGAATGGCTGTTTCGAATGCCATCCATTAAAACCATCATACCTTTTTTTGTAAATATTAAAAAGACTTAGAATTTACACCAATAATACACTTTAATAGCAATTGATTAATGATTCGCTAGATAATAGCTAGCTTCTTTATACCAAAGTGCTATTTTTGGTGTCAGGCACCATTTTCTACTATTTAACAAAGTTAGGAGAATAAATGTCTCGACCAGTAGTTAACTTTATTTTAGTTTGTTAATCTAAATGAAGGAATATAAAACGAAAGGAGTCTTTTGGATGAAAACAGAAAAACAATTAATGTTGGCTGGGGAGATGTATAATCCGGCTGATCCTGTATTAGTCAAGGAACGCGAAAATGCACGCAGGTTAACGAGATTATATAATCAAACAACAGAAACAGAAGTCGACAAGCGCACGAGCCTGTTGAAAGAGTTGCTTGGTTCAACGG
>CAYNUT010000153.1:0-8057 GCA_964400595.1 uncultured Neobacillus sp.
GGAAAGCGAAGCGCCTGGAGCGCAAGTCAACAGACAATTTGCATAGACTATGTATCAATAACATTAAGACAAATTAACGCGCTAAATTGTTAAAGTCAGTGAATAAAAAATAAGGCTGCCGAAGGTTTTTCGACAGCCTGACCATATAAAATATGGTCAACCAGAGTTAACCTGGCTGAACCTTAATATACGCACGGGCAGGATAGTTAGAGAAGAGTTGGATTTAAATGATGGTTTCTTTTTAATGATAATTTAATTTATATAGAAGGCGAATACAAGTTTACAAGTAAATACTGTCAGTGTATGATAATAAAGGTGTTTATATATTATTGATAAGGAGTTGAATTTTTTTGAGTAGTCGAAGTTGTAACGATCCTGAACCCAGGTCGTATAACGAGGAAGCCAAATTCGTTCCAATCCTCAAAAAGTTGATTACTTTAAAAAAATCAACTCTTTTCTATGGCAGGGGCATTTTTGACTTCCTCAATTAAATGAGGAGGTTTTATTAATGTTGAACATTTATTTAACAAATGAAAATGGAATTCTTGAAGAAACAACAGATTTTACCAAAGGATGCTGGGTTAATCTAATATCTCCAACAGAACAAGAGATTAACGAAGTTGCTAATAAAGTACAAATTCCATTAGACTTTTTAAGGGACCCGTTGGACGAAGAGGAACGGTCAAGGATAGAAAAAGACGATGACAATGTATTGATAATTGTCAATGTACCTTTAATGTCAAAGGACGAAAGTGGTTTAGCTATATATGATACGATTCCATTAGGAATGATTATCGCAAATAATTGTTTTATAACCGTTTGTTTGAAAGACAATCCGATTTTTTACATGTTTATACAGAATAAAGTAAAACAATTTTTTACTTACAAAAGAACAAGATTTGCATTCCAAATTCTTTATTTAATTGCAACTTCGTTTCTTAAAAATTTAAAACTAATCAACAAAAAGACGGATGAAATTGAAAAAGAGCTACATCAGTCAATGAAAAATAAGGAACTCTTTACGTTATTAAATTTGGAAAAAAGTTTAGTCTATATCACGACTTCTTTAAAATCAAATAACATTGTTATGCAGAAAATGTTAAAAAGCAATTTTTTAAAAATGTTTGAAGATGACAAGGAACTTTTAGAGGATGTAATTATTGAAAATCAACAAGCTATTGAAATGGCTGAAACACATTCCTCGATTTTAAGTGGGATGATGGATGCTTTTGCGTCTGTTATTTCAAATAACTTAAATATTGTAATGAAATTTTTGACATCCTTTACTATTGTATTAGCTTTACCAACTATGGTGGCGAGTTTTTACGGCATGAATGTTCCGATACCGTTTCAACATTACCGTTATGCATTTTATATCGCAATGACTATTTCTGTTGTTTTAGCTAGTACCACTGCATTAATTTTTTGGAAAAAGAAGTTCTTTTAAATTTTCAAAAGCCGATGATCTCATAAAAGAGCCATCGGCTTTTTATATTTTCATTTAAACCATCCCTTACGCCAAAGTAATGATAACATACCAAGACCCACTAATAACCTTGGACAACATAAACAAAACTTTAGGTGAACAGATGAACTCCATTCTTGACAAAAATAAAAAACACGCTAATTTTTTAGCGTGTGGTGAATAATGAATTTATTATACACTTAAATAAAAAATGTTCATCTGAGTTTATTACACTTATTAAGACACCATTCTAAACAATTCGTCAATTTGATTAATTAGCAACTCCAAGAAATCCTCATTTTCATATGAGTTTATTATATCCTTTTCATCAAGGATATAAATTGGTTTTTCTTCCTTTGATTTAGTTTGATAATAAGGAGAATCTACAACAGACCACTCACCATCTAACCATATGGCAATCTGGCCAAAATTCCCATCTAAAATAACTTCACTAAAGGCATCTTTCCCCTGTAATTCCAGGTCAATGTCCAATTTTATCCCTCCAGATAAGAGTTCATACTTATTATATATATAAATGATAAAAAAGCAAATTTACCTAAAAGAAAAATTCAGATTGTTTATTATTAATATTGTATGAATTACATCTTGTATTTAATAAACAAAAAAATTATTTGTAGTTGGCTCCTAGCTTAAATTGTTTTGACAGAATGAGAAAAGCTGTGTATAGTAATTAAATAAACACTTTAACGCTTAAAAGCGTTTTAGCGAAAAAGCAAATAGTATATTCCTGCAGAATTAGTAGAAGTGTCATTGACAGCAAATAGAGACCGGATGAAAGGTGAAAATCCGGGCGATGGCGATTTTGAATTACAGATGCCTTGAAAGGGAATATTATTTAAAGAGGGCAGGGATTGTTTTCCTGCCAACTAGGGTGGTACCGCGGAGTCCTTTCGTCCCTAATGACGAAGGGGCTTTTTTGCGTTTTTCTATTACAAGGGGGAGAGTTTATGGTTCAAGAACAAAAGGTGCTGCACATCAGGCCCGCTGAAGCGGTCGTTATTACTGCCATGTTAATGGGAATGGTCGGTTACTTAATTATCGGCATGAAAGTAGTTCCTCATATTGCGATTATTGCAGGGATTGCATTGCTGCTTATATATGGTGCTGTAAAAAAAGTGGATTTTAGAGAACTGGAAGGCGCTATGGCAGAGGGAGCAAAATCGGGAATTGCTGCGGTAATGATTTTCTTTTTTATTGGCATGCTGATCAGCAGTTGGATGGCAAGCGGCACGATTCCAACTTTTATTTATCTAGCGGTTAAGTTAGTTTCAGGAAAATTCTACTATGCCATCGTTTTTGTTGTTACTTCTATTATTGGCCTTAGTATAGGAAGTTCGTTGACAACTGCTGCAACATTAGGTGTTGCTTTTGTTGGGGCAAGCACTGCTCTTGGGATTTCACCTGTTATCACTGCAGGTGCCGTTGTGTCAGGAGCGTTTTTTGGTGATAAAATGTCGCCATTATCGGATACGACAAACTTAGCTTCCAGCGTTGCGGGTGCGGATTTATTTGAGCATATAAAAAATATGGCATGGACAACCATCCCGGCTTTTATCCTTTCACTAATCGTATATATAATCCTATCTCCAGTAGAAACAGCGCAAAGCATTGAACAAATGGGCATTGTTAAAGATGCATTAGTCTCAATGAACCTTGTGCATTGGTACTCACTTTTGCCATTTCTCATTCTTGCTATACTGGCGGCAAAAAAAGTGCCTGCGATCGCAACACTTTCCGCTGGCATTCTTTCCGCCTTATTGATTTCCGTATGGATGAACGGAGGCGTTGACAGCAAAGGTCTTTTGGATTTGCTCTATTCTGGATACAAGTCAGGAAGTAAAATTGAGGATATTGACGCCATGCTTTCAAGGGGCGGCATTGAAAGTATGATGTTTAGCATTTCCGTCATCTTGCTGGCACTTAGCATGGGAGGCCTCCTATTTAGACTTGGGATTATTCCTGCCCTTTTATCGATTGTACAAGTGTTTTTAACCAGAGTATCCCTTTTAATAAGTGCAACTGCGGGAATGGCCATTGCTGTTAATTTTATTCTTGGGGAACAGTATTTGTCGATTTTACTGCCGGGGAATGCATTTAAAGAACATTTTCAAAAAGCGGGATTGGAACCGAAGCATCTTTCTCGGGTGTTGGAGGATGCAGGGACTGTCGTAAATCCCCTTGTACCATGGAGTGTCAGCGGTGTTTTTCTAGCATCTGTCCTGGGTGTGTCGGTTGCAGAATATATTCCATTTGCATTTTTCTGTTTATTTTCACCGCTGCTCACTGTATTATGTGGTCTTACGGGCATTTCGCTTCCGAAACAGACGGAAAAATATGATCTTACGAGTGAGCAACGTTCACTGCCATTTTAAAAACGTTCATGATCGGTTGAGTGTGAAAGGCTCCCAAACTTCCGTGGTTTGGGGGTCTTTTTTTATACTATAAAATCGGTAGCAGCTTTTTTTATTATTCCCGCTAAAGTATGCAGGATTTTATCTTGTGAGAATGAAATATTGTAAAGAACCATTTTTGTTTGAGGAGTTGAGGATGATTAATATTTCAATGAAGGATTTGCCTGAATATGAAGTTGCATTTATTAGACGAAAGGGAAGTTATTTTGAGCCGCAGGATCATTGGGGAAAATTAATCGATTGGGCAGCGGGGAATGGACTTTTTCCGCCCAATCAAGTGTTCATCGGCATTTCTTTAGATAACCCGGAATTTGTAGAAAGTCATAATTGCCGTCATGATGCTTGTGTTACCATTCCTGAAGGCTTTGATAAATCGAAACATAAGAATATGCAATTCAAAAAGCTGGATGGCGGCCAGTATGTTTTGTATCCATTTTATGATGCGCCTGAAAAATTGAATTTTTCTTATCAATATATGTATGAACAATGGCTGCCCAATAGTGAATATGACGCTGATTTTAATAGGTATAACCTGGAATTTAATTTAAATAATCCAGCGGATGATCCTGAAGGGAAATGCAAAGTTAATTTATTTGTACCGATTAAAAAAAGAATATCTGGATTCTAGTGTGTACTTTATTTGAGGCTGCTTTTTCCTGCAGCCTTTTTTCATGCCTTCCTACCCCCTTAAAAAATTGGCAAATGGAAAAGGACTGACACTTTGCATTTCTTATGAACGTGGGATAAAGAATAGTTCTAAGAGGTGAAATGAAGTGACTGTTATTACAACCTTTAAAGAAAAAAGACGTGAAAAGCAAATCAAATATGAGCGCTCCGTCCTCAGGGACTTGTCGATAAATGCACTAAAAGAAAGAGTGCGGCAATACTTTGGTTCCACGAGAATTGCCTCAACTCTCATTATGAATACCGGAATAGAAGAGGCCTGCTATGATGTAGCTCTTGAAGCGTTTCTTTTGGGGGCGAAATTCAGCAAGTTTGGCTATTATGGAGAAGACGTGGAAAAAGTCCGCATGCGCTGTTTCCGCGAAGAAAAGCACCTAGTGGATACCCTTTACAACTTCTTTCTTTATTGGGGAGGGGAGGAAGGGACCATGAGCGAATCGCTGTATTATATATGTGAGCAATATATCCATGTTTGGTGGAGTGAGGGCTTCGATAAAGGCCGGCGCCGCCACAAGCTGCGCCTTCACTAAGTTTGTTCGAGAATTGTTTGTCCACCTCCAGCGCCCGGGAACTTCCGCTTTTCGGATGTTCTAAAAATCCCTCTTGTCCCATATATTTTATTGAACAGGGACGAGCGGGAAGGATTGATTTGGTTGTCAATGAACAGATGGAAAATCATTGGTTTTTCTGTGGGATTACTTATTTTATTTCTCATTTTACAGCATGATTTTACCGAAAATGATTCATGGAAAACATGGAACCTTCCATTATCAGGAAAAATAATATTGCTTGATCCGGGCCACGGCGGACCCGATGGCGGGGCGGGGACAGGAAAAACACTCGAAAAAGATATCGCCCTGGATGTTACCTTAAAAGTCAGAGACTATCTTCAGCAGCAGGGGGCTCTTGTGGTAATGACACGGGAAACAGATAGGGACTTAGCGGATTCTGACACAAGGGGCTATAGCAGAAGAAAAGTGGAGGACCTGAAGAAAAGGCTGAAAATGATTAATGACAGGGATAATGACTTTTTTGTCAGTATTCACTTAAATGCCATTCCATCAGCAAGGTGGAGAGGGGCGCAAACCTTCTATGCATCCCACCATGAGGAAAATGCGAGAGCAGCAAAATTTATTCAGGAAGAGCTGCGCAAAAACCTTGAAAATACAACCCGGAAAGCAAAGCCTATCAACCAAGTGTATATTTTAAAACATGCAAAAAAACCGGGAGTGCTGGTGGAGGTCGGCTTCCTTTCAAATCCCACCGAAAAAGCACTTTTAAAAACCGAAGATTATCAAGAAAAAGTGGCAATTTCCATTTACAAAGGAGTTATGCGTTATTTTACGAATGAAAAAGAACTAAAAGAAAAAGATTAAGGACGGTGATCAAACACCCTCCTTTTTTGTATGTGGGCTTTTCGGTATTTCAACGGGAATAATGTGCGATTCAAGTAACTGTTTCTGCTCTAGGTTATGATATACTGAGAAATGGAAACGAATTCAATAGGTGAGGTGACAGATTAATGTTAACAGAAGCAAGAGTCCGTGAGGTTCTTGGCAGCCTCAAAGAGCCATTTTTACATAAGACATTAGAAGAATTAAATGCTATTGAAGAAGTGAAGATTAAGGAAGAAAAAAATCATGTCAGCGTCAAGGTAGCGATTGTGAAAACCGGTACTAGCGAACAGCTCCAGCTGCAAACGCAAGTGGTAAACCTTCTAAAGCAAGAAGGAGCAGCCACAGTCGGCATTCGTTTTGGCCAGCTTTCCGAGGAAGTTTTAGCTCAGCATCGCCATCAAGAGCCTGAAAAAGAGGAGAACCTTCTTCACTCAAAAAAGACAACCTTCATTGCAATTGCCAGCGGTAAAGGCGGCGTGGGAAAATCCACTGTTTCTGTTAACCTTGCAGTAGCCTTAGCACGCCTTGGTAAAAAAGTAGGCTTGATTGATGCTGATATTTACGGCTTCAGCGTACCGGATATGATGGGAATAACCAATCGCCCTGTCGTAAGAGGCGAGAGAATTATTCCTGTTGAGCGTTTCGGTGTTCAAGTTATCTCCATGGGCTTCTTTGTTGAAGATAATTCACCAATCATTTGGCGTGGACCAATGTTGGGTAAGATGCTCAACAGCTTCTTCAGCGAAGTAGAATGGGGCGATATCGATTACTTGCTCTTAGACTTGCCTCCTGGAACAGGGGATGTTGCACTTGATGTTCATTCCATGCTTCCGGCTTGCAAGGAAATTATCGTAACGACACCGCACCCAACTGCCGCCTTCGTTGCTGCACGTGCAGGTGCCATGGCCCTTAAAACTGACCACCAAGTGCTTGGTGTTATTGAAAATATGGCTTATTTTGAAAGCGAGCTGACCGGTGAAAAAGAATATGTATTCGGACGCGGCGGCGGAGACAAGCTCGCAGAAGAATTGAATACTGAAGTTCTTGGCCGTCTGCCATTAAATCAGCCTGACTGGAATGACGAGGACTTTGCACCATCCGTCTATCAGGAAGATCACCAAATCGGGAAAATTTATTTAGACATTGCCGAAAAAGTAGCTGCCCGGCTGAAATAAAAAAGAAACCCTCTTCCATCACCGCCGGAAGAGGATTTTCATTGAAAGAGTAAACTTTGAGAATAGTTCTGCTCCAGCGCCCCCTAAACGGGCGCTGGAGCTATCCTAATCAGCCTCCTTGGTTCTGCCCGCCTGACTGACTTCCTTTATCACTGCCTGATTTGGATTTCGAGGTTTCCTCCGCAGCCTTTAGCAGAAGCTCTTCAATTTTCGCTTTAAACAACGGGCTGTCGACTGTTTCGGTAATGACCTTTTGCAGATGTTCGCGGTATTCTTTACTTTTTAATGCGTCTGCCATCTCTTTTTGAATTTCCGGCTCTTTAAAAACTTCAATCATCATTCCTCTATATTCAGGGTCATTCATTAGCTGCTTTAGTAATTTCTCATTTTCCGACCTCATATTTTTGGCGACACCTTGCGCGAATTTGGCATCGCTAAACGTCTTTTTCCAAAATTCGGTTGCCTTATCCGAGGTTAGGGTTTGCTGAATGGTGTTGGAAACCACTTGTTGATCCATCACTAGCTTTTCCTTCATTTTATCATCCGACATGACATCTTGAATTGCCTTCTTGCCAGCATCCGTTTTAAGAATATCCACGACCATTTTTTTCGTCTGATCATAATCAATCTGCCCTCCGCTGATTGTATCACTGGACGAACAACTTGAGATGAACATGATGGGCAGGAGGAGCAACATCATTTTTGCTTTCATTTTCAAGCTCCTTTCACATAAGGAATCCTATGTTTAGGATGAAGAAAATCCGCAAAGATTATTCGTCGGCAACGCAAATTATGGATTTTTCAAAATTGGCTTGGTACAATCAGTATGGTATTTATTTTTTAAAAAGAAAGCTGTGTTAAATTTGCCTGTTGATTTTCGCTCCAGGCGCTTCGCTTTCCGCTC
>CAYNUT010000154.1:0-7987 GCA_964400595.1 uncultured Neobacillus sp.
TTTAAACCATCTCTGTTCCTGCCCACATCAATCCTGCAAAAATGACAATTAATAAGCTTCTGCGCCAAACCAGCCTGAACGGATAGCGTGAATACATTTTTATGACAATCAAGTTTAAGATAATCGCAGCCGAATAGCCTAGTGTTGTTGCTAATACAGCCCCTCTTGTTTCCATCATTTTAATCAGAGGAATATTCAAGGATAATTTTATTAATAAACCTATCAGCAAGCTTAAAACGGTAAACCGCTGCTCATTAATCCCTTGCAGGATGGCCGCAGTTACCGAATATAAGGAAAATAAAATCGCCACTGGCGCATAAGCCCGTAAAACGCTTGCCCCCAGCAAGTCATGCTGATAAAACGCGGTATAAACCGGCTCAGCTAAAAGGGAAAGGCCAATCGCCGCAGGCAGGGTTAAAAATAACATCACCTGGAATGTCTGATTCAACTGATGGTTCAAGCTGTGTTTGTCCCCTTCAATAAACGCCTTCGTAATACTTGGGACAAGCGTTAAGGAAAAGGCGGTTGCCAGCGAAACCGGGATGATGACAATTTTGTGTGATTCAAAGTTTAAAATTGAAAAATAAGTTTCCGCCACTTTCGATGATTTGCCAATCGCCGCCATGGCCTTCGTGAAGGTAAACTGGTCAATTGCCTGAAATAGTGGATTGGCAATTCCTACCAATACAAAAGGGAACGCATAGATAATGATTTCTTTATAAATCTCTTTTAGCGAGACATCCATTGTCCCTTTATCTTGAAGAAGAAGTTCATCTAAGTATGGCTTGCGTTTATACCAATACCAAAATAAAACGGCAAGTCCTCCTATGGCGCCAATAAATGCGGCAAACGTGGCGACACTGACCGCTGTAACAATTTTCCCATTGAAAAAATGCATTACGACATACGCCCCAAGGAGCGTAAACGTGATTCGGACAATTTGCTCCACAACCTGCGACAGCGCGGAAGGCCCCATTGACTGGTGGCCCTGAAAATAACCGCGGATGAGGCTCATGAAAGGAACAACGATCAACGCGAAGCTTACAGCCCGCATAACGGTTGTAACCTCGCTTAAATTCGCTTTTTCCCCGCCAATGCTCATTTCCGCTAATATTGGCGCAGCGAGATACATGATGAGAAACGCTGCGAATCCCGTCAACAGCATGATCACTAAACCCGATTTAAACAGCTTTCTGCCAACGGCATATTCTTCAAGCGCATTATATTTTGAGATAAATTTCGAAACGGCCAGCGGGACGCCGGCTGTGGCAATACTGATAAAAATGGTATATGGAACATAGGAAAATTGGTAAAGGGTCGTCCCCTGCCGGCCGACAATTTGAAAGAATGGAATAACATAAAGTAAGCCAAGAACTTTCGACAGGATCGTTCCAACCGTTAAAATAAATGTTCCTCTTAAAAGCTTAGACTGCATACAATCCCTTCCTACCCGAAGAAATACGTGAGCATGATTTTTGCACACTATTAGTAGTTTACAACTCTTTGTCCCCGGATGCTACTCACAACAGGTTAATTTTTATTAAAAATCATGGTTATTCGTTTTAATTTCATAACTTAGGTTTATAATGGAATGAGTAAATTTAAAGTTGGTGGAAAAGATGGAATATGATGTTATTGTCATTGGCGGCGGTCCTTCCGGATTAATGGCCGCCATTGCAGCTGGTGAAAAAGGATCCAAAGTGCTTCTAATTGATAAAGGCGACAAGCTTGGCAGAAAGCTTGCAATTTCCGGCGGCGGCCGCTGCAATGTCACGAATAGGCTGCCGGTGGAGGAAATTATCAAGCATATCCCTGGCAACGGCAAATTTTTATTTAGCGCTTTTGCCATTTTTAATAATGAAGATATTATCCGTTTCTTTGAAAAATTGGGGATTGAACTAAAGGAAGAAGACCATGGGCGGATGTTCCCTGCTTCTGACAAAGCCCAATCGGTTGTTGACGCTCTCTTAACTCAATTAGAAAAATTGCATGTCAGGATTTATAAAAATAGTGCTGCAGCAGATGTTTTATATGAAAATGGACATGTTGCCGGGGTCCGCTTGAGGGACGGTCAAAAAATAACGGCCAAATCAGTCGTTGTTGCTGTCGGCGGTAAATCCGTTCCCCACACTGGCTCGACAGGAGACGGCTATGCCTGGGCGGAAAAAGCCGGGCACACTATTACGGAGCTTTTTCCAACCGAGGTGCCTGTCACCTCCAATGAACCTTTTATTAAAAATAAAACACTCCAAGGTTTATCCTTAAGAGATATTAAGTTAAGTGTTTTTAATCCGAAAGGAAAGCCGCTTATTTCCCACCGGATGGATATGATTTTTACCCATTTTGGTCTTAGCGGTCCCGCGGTTTTGCGATGCAGTCAGTTTGTCGTAAAAGCGATGAAAAAGTGGAATCTAAAAGAAGTAACGATGAGCCTTGATGCCCTGCCGGACAGAAAGGAAGAGGAACTGTTTCAAGAAATTGTGAAACTAGTCAAAGCGGAACCAAAGAAAGGCATCAAAAACACGTTAAAAGGCTTCCTCCCTGAGCGCTATTTACTTTTTCTCCTTGAGCAAAGCGGGATTGACCCATCCGAACAGAGCGGCACGATTTCAAATGAAAAAATCCGCCATTTTACTAAAAGCTGCAAGCATTTTGCAGTGAAAGTAAACGGGACCCTTCCTCTCGAGAAAGCATTCGTCACAGGTGGCGGTGTTTCTGTCAAAGAAATCGACCCGAAAACGATGGGCTCTAAATTAATGGAGGGCTTATACTTCTGCGGTGAAATCCTGGATATCCACGGCTACACCGGCGGTTATAACATTACATCTGCTCTCGTTACCGGGAGATTGGCAGGGTTAAATGCTGCAAGTAATCGGGCCTAATTTAGGCCCGATAAATAATCATGGCCGAAAAACAATAAATCTGATCTTCCACTTCTTCTTCCTGAAAAGCTGCCACGTTATATTTGATATCCAAGAGACTTCTATCATCTAATCCTCGTAAAAAGCGGTTCATTTCTTTTTCTAAATCCTTCTCATGCTCCCGATCAAACAATTTTACTTGTATCAATGAATTCATCCTTTTTATCTATCATTATTCACTATTTTTCAGAATTTTATAAACAAACATCTTAATTAAATTAAGTTTTTATAAAAACAAAAGGCTATCGAATATTTTTCGACAGCCTGAGGGATAGAAATCTATCCCTTTATGTTTTTGCTCTGTATTTTCAACACCATATAAAATACCTTTTGTAATCCTAATAAAGAGAAAATCTTAAGGATTTACATATAACCATGCAGAATCGGTTAAATTGTTTCTCCTGTCCAGTTGAGCATGCCGCCCGACATGTTGCGGACTTTGTAGCCCTGGCCCTGCAGATAATAGCAGACATTTCCGCTTCGGGCGCTTGAACGGCAAATAAAAATATATTCTTTATTTTTATCAAAATAGTCCAGGTTTGCCGGAATATCCCCCATGCGGATATGCTTTGCCCCTTGAATCATTCCGGCTGCCACCTCTTCATCTTCCCTGACGTCAACAAGCTCGAGTTTTTCCCCCGTTTCAAGCTTCTTTCGCAGTTCTTCCGGTGTAATTGTTTTAATTTCTTCCATCCCATTCATCCCCTTTAATAAAACATCCCCCAGCACGAGGAGGATGTTTTATATTAATGTTCAGTTCCGGCGCCCAGCGGCAAGTGCACCTCAATTTAAACTTGCGCTTTCACTCTTCCCTAGTTCGCTACAATATTGACCAGCTTCCCTGGAACTGTGATGACTTTGCGAATGGTTTTGCCTTCGATCTGCTCCTTCACGCGGTCATCTTCCATGGCGATGCCTTCTAATACTTCCTTGCTTGCATCCGTTGGCACCATAAGCTTTGTCTTTACTTTGCCGTTTACTTGGATGACAATTTCTACTTCGTCATCCACCAGCTTTGCTTCATCATATGCAGGCCAGGCTTCATAGGAGATTGTCTCATTATGTCCTAGTTTTCCCCAAAGTTCTTCAGCGATATGCGGGCAAACCGGTGATAGTAATTTGACGAAGCCTTCCATGTATTCCATTGGAAGAACGGTTGCTTTATAAGCTTCATTGATGAACACCATCATTTGCGAAATCGCGGTATTAAATCGCAAGCCTTCGTAATCCTCTGTTACTTTTTTCACTGTTTGATGGTAGACTTTCTCCAAATAAGACGCTTCTTCATTTGGCTGGATTTTTGGATTTACTTCACCGTTCTCCTCAACCATCAAACGCCAGATGCGGTCAAGGAAGCGGCGAGAGCCGTCTAAACCATTAGTAGACCAGGCGATTGAAGCATCAAGCGGTCCCATGAACATTTCATATAAGCGGAGTGTATCCGCACCATGGCTGTTCACGATATCATCTGGATTGACCACGTTGCCTTTTGACTTACTCATTTTTTCATTGTTTTCGCCTAGAATCATTCCTTGGTTAAACAGCTTTTGGAATGGCTCTTTTGTCGGAACAACGCCGATATCAAACAAGAATTTATGCCAGAAGCGGGCATATAGCAAATGAAGCACGGCATGCTCCGCTCCGCCTATATAAATATCAACCGGCAGCCAGTGCTTTAATTTTTCGGGTGCAGCAAGGGCCTGCTCATTTTGTGGGTCAATATAGCGTAAAAAGTACCAGCAGCTGCCAGCCCATTGCGGCATTGTATTTGTTTCCCGACGGCCTTTTTTGCCTGTTGCCGGGTCGATAACATTTACCCAATCTTCGATATTAGCAAGCGGTGATTCTCCTGTTCCTGATGGTCTGATTTCCGTTGTTTTCGGGAGCAGCAATGGCAGCTCCTCATCCGGTACAGCGGTCATCGTGCCATCTTCCCAATGGATGATTGGGATCGGCTCGCCCCAGTAGCGCTGGCGGCTGAATAGCCAGTCGCGCAAACGGAAGGTCACCTTTTTTGTTCCAATGCCTTTTTCTTCTAGCCAGGCAATCATTTTTGCGATAGCGTCTTCTTTATTTAATCCATTTAGAAAATCAGAGTTGATGTGTTCGCCATCTCCGGTATAGGCTTCTTTTTCAATATCGCCGCCGGCAACAACCGGTTTAATCGGCAGGCCGAATTCTTTGGCAAATTCATAATCACGTTCATCGTGTGCTGGAACCGCCATAATCGCACCTGTCCCGTAGCTGACTAAAACATAGTCGGCAATCCAGATTGGCATTTTTTCGCCATTGGCTGGGTTGATGGCATATGCTCCTGTGAACACGCCTGTTTTCTCTTTTGCTAGGTCAGTACGCTCAAGATCGCTCTTCATTTTCACTTTATCTAAATAGACATCAACGGCTGCACGCTGCTCTTCAGTAGTTATTTTTTCAACAAAAGCATGCTCTGGCGCAAGCACTGCATAGGTTGCTCCGAAAAGCGTATCCGGACGGGTCGTGAAAACGGTGAAGGTTTCGGCGTGCCCGGCGATTTGGAAAGTGACTTCCGCCCCTTCTGAGCGGCCGATCCAGTTGCGCTGCATTTCTTTCAGGCTTTCCGGCCAGTCAAGCTCTTCTAAATCTTCAAGCAGGCGGTCGCCGTAAGCAGTAATTTTTAACATCCATTGCTTCATCGGGCGGCGTTCGACCGGATGACCGCCGCGTTCACTCTTGCCGTCAATAACTTCTTCATTTGCAAGGACTGTGCCAAGTGCCGGACACCAGTTCACGGCTACCTCGTCAATGTATGCAAGACCTTTTTCCCAAAGCTTTAAGAAAATCCACTGAGTCCATTTATAATAATCCGGGTCTGTGGTGTTAACTTCGCGATCCCAATCGTAGGAGAAACCCAGTGATTTGATTTGGCGGCGGAAGGTGTTAATATTCTGCTCTGTGAATTCTGCCGGGTCGTTGCCGGTATCAAGAGCATATTGCTCGGCAGGAAGGCCGAAGGCATCCCAGCCCATTGGATGAAGGACATTATACCCCTGCATCCGCTTAAGGCGCGAAAGAATATCTGTTGCCGTGTATCCCTCTGGATGACCGACATGCAGGCCGGCCCCGGAAGGATAAGGAAACATATCTAAAGCGTAAAATTTCCGCTTATCAAATTCTTCGCTCGTTTTGAATGTTTTTTCTTCTTCCCATTTTTTTTGCCACTTCTTTTCAATTTGCTGATGGTCGAAACTCATTTTATGTTCCTCCTAGATAAAAATAAAAAACTCCCGTCCCCAAAAAAGGGACGAGAGGATTATGTATGTATCTTCCCGCGGTACCACCCACATTAGTGCTGTCTGCACTCGCTTCATTGACCTTAACGCGGCAAACGGCAAACATTACTGATTGGTCTTTCATGCTTGCAACTCATAGGCGAGTTCGTGATATTACCGGTTGACTTGCACCAGCCGTCAACTCTCTAAAAGCGGGTATGGATCACTACTACTCCTAATCACTGTTTTTTCAATATAAAAGTATTACGGTTATTGTATTAAATTTTTCGACAAGTTGCAAGTAAACTTGCGCCCAATCTCATGATGGACGGATAATTACCATTTTAAACACTAAAAATATAGAATTCCTTGGCAATGAAAAAAGACAATGAAGAATCCTCCACTGTCCCTCCCACACGGACAAATCATTGAATTTGTCCACGAGCGGTGCCTGACACCACTTTAGCTTTTAATCCGCGGTCATATATTAGCGTGGTAATGATTGCAATTAGGAATAGGCCGATTAGTACAATGAATAGTGCAGACATGCTGTATAGGTCGACGAGGATTCCGCCGAGCAGCGGGCCAATCATTCTGCCGCCTGTGGCGGTGCTGTTGACGATCCCCTGGTAGAAGCCCTCTTTTCCCTTAGGAGCCAAGCTGAAAGCGACTGTTGGCACCGCCGGCCAGATGAACATTTCACCAATGGTTAAGATAATCATGGCCACAAGAAATCCTGAAAATGCGCTGGCCTTTCCTGCAGCAATAAATGAAACTATAAAAATACCGATTCCGATGAGAATCTGAACCTTAAGTGAGGATGAAAGGTATGTTAGCAATCCGTTTAAAAGCGGCTGCCCAAGAACAATAATCGCACCGTTAATTGTCCATAAAAGGCTGTATTGAGTAAGTGAAATATTGATTTCCTGCGTGAAGGATGCAATTGTTGTTGTCCACTGTGAATAGGCAACCCAGCATAGCAAATATCCTATACAAAGAATCAATAATGCTTGCAGATTTGCTCTATTGATAACATCTTTATCAGCTCTATCTCTTTTTTCGTGCTTTGTTGGAATTGCCGAAATTCCCTTATAGCCAAATACGGCAATAAGCAAAAAGAGGACATACATAATAGTATTCGCCAGGAATATTAATTGAAAGGAATAATCCGCTACCAATCCGCCAAGTGATGCACCTACTGCAACACCAAGGTTTTGAGCGACATAAAGGGCATTAAACGATTTACGGCCGCCTTCTTTCCAAACCGACCCTGCCATGGCATACATCGATGGAAAAATAATTCCTGTGCCAATACCGGCAATTGTAAGAAAAACAACATATTCCGGCCAGCCATTCCAGATGGACAATCCGGTAAGAGCCAAAAGGGAAATGCCGATTCCAAGAATAATAGATTTATAGCCGCCGATTTTATCAAATAAATGACCGCCAAATAAGTTTCCGATAACGTTTGCACCTGAGTTGAGCATTAAAACAACTCCGGCGACAGATAAAGACTTTCCTAAATGATCGTGAATATAGATAGTATTTAAAGGCCATAAAAAAGAAGAGCCTATTACATTCACTGCCATCCCAATAATTAGAAGCCATAAGGCACGTGGCATGAAAAACGCTCCTTTGTTGAAAAAATAGTTCGATTCCCTAATTTTATCTGTTTATAAGTGGAGATGCAATCCTTTTTGTTTTTCCAGTGGTGCCTGTTTGGATGAATTCCGCGAAACTGGTTTTTGAAGGTATTTGTCCTCAAAAACAACAATCATTTTACATGTCTCCGGATGGATTCCGCGAATTTGGGTGATA
>CAYNUT010000155.1:0-7934 GCA_964400595.1 uncultured Neobacillus sp.
GTTAAAGTGAGTGAATAAAATAAAAGGCTGCCGAAGGTTTTTCGACAGCCTGAACACCTTGTAGAGGTGTTTTTGTTTGTTTTTACTGAAGATTGTTTTCTTCTATAAAATCCTTTGAATCGACTTTCCACGGATCAAATGGTGAAAAACGCATCAAATGAATCGACCCCCGATAGCTTTCAGGACCTCTTTTAGCCAGTGACCAATCCACAACAACCGGAACATCTAAACTAATTTCCTCCATTAAATCTTCTGGCGGAAGCATTTCTATCCTTGAAATTCTAACATTGTCAATTTTAATTAAAATCGGTTTCCACTTTACTTTTTGCAAAGAAACATAGGAAGCAATACTGGCATCCTGCTGCTTAAGACCTGCCACATATGCATTTATTACCTCATATGGATTCGCTTGACTAAGATAATCATCTAATCTTCCTGATGCCTTCAAAATCATGAGCATATGAGATAAGTCCATGGAATTCGTTCCATGTGTTGTACTTCCATAAAAGTGAATACAAAAATGACCTGGAAAATTATTTTTTAACGCACCAGCACCATGCGGCATCCCGTGCATCGAGGCGCCTATCCTTTCCCTTTTGTGAATTACAATAATTGCCCGTCTTTTCCAGCTCCACTTTCCTCCGTAAATTTTTTTCATAATCCTTGTGTCCTTCACGGTAAGCGGCTGGACATCGGCATGATTACTTCCCGCCCGTCTTTGCACTTTAAATTTCTTCCCTGTCTCAACATCCAAAACAGTAAATTTGGTATATCGCGGTAATAATTCATTCACTTCTTTCCAATCAAGCATTTCAATGCTTCTGCTTGGATTCGCAGCAGCTTGAATCTCACAGCCATTAAAGAGAATTGCGCATGTCATTATAAAAATGGTTTTCTTCATCATTTATTTCCTCTTACTAAAGATGATTATTCCTACATTTAAAGAGTTGCCTGAAGAAGATATTATCATGCAAAATCCAACAAAAAAACCCAACTCAATAATGGGAGTTGGGCATATAAAAGGAGGAATACTTTTTTCTATTTCATTTTTGTCTTCAATACTTCAACAGCTTTTTGCAGCTGTGTATCACTTGTTTTGATTTTTTCTCTTAAGACGTCCATTAACTTCATGGTGGAATCACCTTTTAAAATCCCGTTTGCCGGAAGCTTTTGTGCAGTTTGAAATGCGATGACAGCCTCCTTGGTTTTTTCATCAAAGAATCCGTCCTCGCGTCCTGGGTCATACCCTATCGCTTTCAACATCTTCTGGGCTGTTTGCACATCTGTCGATGATGTTGCTATGGCAAGTTCTTTATCCGGATTGATGATTGGCAATGTTGCATACTCCGGCATTGCCACTTCATAATCCGGTTTGATGCCCTTTTTATGAATCCAATTTCCATTTGGTGTCAGCCATTTGGCAATTGTAAATTTAATATTTGAACCGTCTTTAAAGTCTGACGCGGTTTGGACAGTTCCTTTTCCAAAAGATTTCTCCCCGACCAAAGGAACACCTGCCGACTCTTTTACAGCTGCCGAAAGAATTTCAGAAGCACTTGCGCTACCTTTATCAATTAAAACAACTAAAGGAAGATCTGGATTCCCTTGATTTTCTGATGCAATTTCTTTAATTTTTCCGTTCCTGTCTTCTTCCTTCACAATTATTTTTCCCTTAGGAACAAACATGCTTGAAATGGTTATCGCCTGATCTAATAATCCGCCTGGATTCTGTCTTAAATCTAAAACAAGACCTTTCATGCCCTTTTTTTGTAAATCATTTAAGGTGGTCGCAAGCTCATTAGATGTATTGCTAGAGAAGCTTGTAACCTGAACCTTGGCTATTTTATCATCAACCATTTCACCATAAACGGTTTCAATTGGGATTGTATCCCGAATAATCGGCACGGTCATTGGGGCCTCTGATCCGGGTCTGGAAATGGTTAATTCAACTTTGGTCCCTTTCTTACCTCTGATTAATGTTACAGCCTGGGTAGAATTCATCCCCTGGAGGCTTTTTCCATCTACAGATAAAATGATATCATTTGGTTTTAATCCGACTTTTTCAGCGGGGGACCCTTTTATTGGAGAAACAATGACAATATGTCCGTCTTTTTCCTGAATTTCTGCACCAATTCCTTCGAAAGATGAAGAAATGCTACTGTGGAAACTTTTTGCTTCATCATTGCTCATGTAATCCGAGTATGGATCATCGAGCGACTCCACCATCCCGTTAATCGCTCCATTGATAATCTTTTGCTGGTTTATTTTTTTGTAATAACCATTCTCCAATGTATCATAGGCTTCATAAAGTTTGCTGAATTCTGACCTTTCATTACCTACCGTTACGACCTTTTCATCCCCAAATGAAAGGGCTACTGCTGTAATCCCTGCAGATAAAAAGACAATCAAAAACAACAGCATGATAAAGTGAAATTTCTTAAAGCGAATATAACCTGATTTGTTTTCCGGTACCTGCTCCTGTTCAACTTTTTCCTGTTCCATTTTTTCTTCTTCCAAAGACTTCACCACTTTCATAACCATAAAAATAAAAAATTTACAGCCATTTCTTTACATTCATTCACAAATTATTTTCAAATACTAAAAAAATAAACCCTTAGTGTTTAGAATAACATCTTTTAAGTAAAATTAACAAAGAAAAGTTAATGAAAAATTTATTAACAAAAACCCCATCCATTGTTCCTGGAGGGGGTTCATCATTTTACTCTTTTGTTGCCGCTTCGAGGGCAACTTCAATCATATCATTGAAAGTCAGTTGTCTTTCTTCAGCTGTGGTTTCCTCACCTGTTAAAATATGATCACTTACCGTTAAAACAGAAAGCGCTCTCCGGCCAAATTTAGCTGCTAATGTATATAAAGCAGTTGTTTCCATTTCAAGTGCCAGGATCTGGTACTTCGCCCATTTCTCCAGTTCTGCATTATCATTGTAGAAGGAATCAGCAGTAAAGACATTTCCAACTTTCAAATTCATGCCTTTTTCAACTCCAGCCTCATAGGCCTTTCTCAGCAAGTCAAAGTTGGCAGCAGGAGCATAGTCAACATGTCCAAAGGTAAGACGATTCATATTGGAATCAGTGGAGCTGGTCATGGCCAAAATAACATCGCGGACTTTTACATCCTTTTGAATGGCACCGCAAGTGCCCACGCGGATTAAGTTTTGGACATTATAGCTTTGGATTAATTCATTTACATAGATGGAGATGGAAGGTACCCCCATTCCTGTCCCTTGTACTGAAATTCTTTTTCCTTTGTATGTACCAGTAAAGCCAAACATATTTCTTACTTCGTTATAACATTTGGCATCCTCCAAAAAGGTTTCAGCGATATATTTTGCCCGAAGCGGGTCTCCTGGAAGCAATACTGTTTCTGCTATATCATTCTCTTTTGCACCAATATGTACACTCATACTTAATCCTCCTAACACAAATATGTACAATTGTAGTTTGTACCATAGACAATATAACATAAACCATTTTCAATGAAAAATGATTCTTAATAAATGGACATGTTTTTTTTCATTTGTGGGAAGCTATTTTTAGATTTTAAAGGAGGAAGATAGATTATGGGAAAAAAACATCGCAGCCGCACTAATTCACCTAAGAAAAATAATCATATTCCTGCAAAGGCTATCGTGGCAGAACATGAGGCGCATGCAAAAGAGCATCAAGCATCTGGCGGCAGAAAGAGGTAACAAACAAAAACCTAAGGGGTGGAACCCTTAGGTTTGTATATCCTCCATTATAGTAACACGATGCGATTTATTGGAAACCAGCCTCCTGGCTTTAGCTGATAATAATGTTGGCCGCCGCGGCCTTCATCAATTAATATAATATCACCTGTTGATAAAAATCTCCCTTTGTAATCGGCGGGGATTCTGTCCGTGACATTAAACCGGCTGAAGGTTTCCTGCAAACAATGTTCGCGGCTGTTCGCAGGAATGATAGTTCTGAAAACCTCTTTATGCCCTTTATTTTCACGGCGCTTTGGAGTCTGAAAGATCGTCACATCATATTGAATATTACTACGCTTTGTTAACAGTTTGATCATCATACACCTCCAATTATTAGAATTTTCACTTATTCTAATAATTAAAGATGACCTTTGTCGAATCCTTTGTAGAAATTGCACTACTTTTGTCGAATTATATATTTTTTAGGAATAACTTTGAATGACATTTTGAATTTGTTGTTGTAAATACGGTATATCTGCGTTTGTCACCGTTAATCTAACGTTTGTTTCATCTGTTCCTAACGCTTCTGAGAAGAGACCGGATATGCCTCTTGCTTTTCGGTCCACTTGAAGCATGATGTCTAGTCCGCCATTTCCTGCCGGGAAGAATACAACCTCTAATTCATCCAATCTGCCGCGGAATGGTCCGGAGGAAGGAACAAATTCAAATTCCTGGACAAATGGCAGACGTCTCCGCAAACGGTGCGGCGCTTCCTCACAATCCGCTTCCCTAATTCTAAAACCCAGATTATCAATGGCATTAAACACGGCGGCCATTAATGAATTGGGAACCACTTTTAAATAGTCTTTATCACTTGGATCCACACCGCCCTTAATATCAAGACCTGTTGCAACCCAGACTTTCGATTTTCCGATGGAAAGCGGTGTATCATATGGCAGTTGAAAGGTAAACGGAATTTCTCTTCGTTCGTTGGTCCCGATTGTGAAAGGACTGGTTAAACGAAAACGATCGATTGTGGCCGTAACATTATATTTTCTGTCATCTGATTCCCTTAAATAGGTAGTATTTAAAGATAAATAGATTTCATCAATTTTCTGTTCGACCTTCCCTCCCTTAATTTGCACGACACCTTTTACAGTCTCACCGGGCATATATATATCTTTTTCCAGTCTTGTGTCCACCTCAGCGGAACCGATTCCTACACTTGCAAATACTTTGTCAAAAAAAGACATGTCTACTCCTCCTCATTTACTTAAAATTATTTGAATATCTGCTTTTATTTCAGTGCAATTTTCATAGGCGGATTCGATTTGCAAAAGCCGTCTCAGGATGTGTTTGGCCTTGTTCGAAATGGCCAGTTCTTCTTCCCAGCTTCTTTCTTTTTCATTTTTTTCAAAGGTGTGATTTGAATAAAGCAAAAATAAAAGAAAGTGTCCAAGACCATAAAAATCTGCCTGACAATTTAATTGCTTCCGCAAATTCCTTTCCTGAGCTTTTCCTCCTTTATCTTCCCGATTCAATGGCCTTGCAAGACCTAGGTCAATAAGACGGACCATCGTACCATCCAAAATGACATTTGGTATTCTAATGTCCCTATGAATGATCCACCGGCTATGCAGATAGTCAATTTGTTCGAGTAATTGATACCCAATCTTAAATGTTTCTATTTCCGGGAAAACCTTTCCTTCCCCAAAAATCATTTGTTCGAAATTTTTACCATTTATATATTCCATTGTATAAAAGGGAATCGTTTTATCGATTCCCTCTTCAAAATACTGTGGAAATCCCTCATGGCGGATTGAGTGCAAGCACTCTTTTTCTGCCTCAAAACCCCTTCTTCCGGCATAAGTCAATCTTTTATGAAGCCGCAGTGCTTTTAATACCTTTTTATTTTGACTTTCAATGTCGAAAACTAGATAACTGTGTCCATAACTGCCCGTTCCGAGGTGTTTAAGAATCTGATAGCGGCCGGCAATGATGTCATTTTCGGAGAAGGTTCTTTCGAATAAACCGGATAGCTGCAAAATAATGTTTTTTATCATAAATTTAAATTGTCTCGTAGGTGGCTAGCTGCTAAAAAAACTTGACATAAAACTGCCGCTTTTATGTTTCTTTTTATAATGATGGTGCCCCAAATGGCTATGCTTATAATGGTTCATCTTTTTCCATGCATCACTTGAGGAGCCATATTTGTAAGACTTGCTTTTGCTTTTCATTAACGATTTAAGTATTTTCTTAATCATCCTATTCCCTCCTCTTCTACGTAATCATATATACGGTGAAATATTGGAAAGGTTTCGCTGTTTTATAAATTTACTTTAAATAGGATGAAAGCCATTTTTAGCAAACAAAAAGCGAGCAGCACTTGCTCGTTTTTCGGTCAAAACTATATAAGAAAGAGGGTTTACTTCCTCACGAATTATTCATCGTGCACATCTTCATCGATAATACTTTTTTCAATTAAGTATTCGAAGGTGATATCTGCGATTTCCTCCAATTCTTCCTCGCTGGGAACGTATCCCCTTCTAACAAGCTCTTGAAAGAAAAATTCAGCAATTTCTTCTGTATCAATAAACACTTCAATTTCTCTCAAAAAATCGCCCCCTTTTTACAGAATGTATGATGTACTCGGCTCTTTCATGCTAGTAACTTTAAGAAACCGCTAAAGAAAGGATTGAAAGTAATGTATGGGAGCTATACATGGCTTTTTCCGTCGTTGTTTACAAGATTCTCTAATTTCCTTAGGACCACTCTCATAACTTGATAGTATTCCTGATCGTGAAATAAATCATAGAGGATTCGATAGTCATTAAAAATGTCCAATAAATGATCAATTAATTCTTTTTTTTCTTTTTTGCGCTCAATTTCTTCAAATTCTGCCTTTCGTACCGTATTTTGTAATTTTTGATTTTGCGCTGACTTTTCCTGCTTATTCACAAGGTACAAAAGTCCGAGTTTTTGAATGAATGTATCAGCACTTTCGGCATCCGCGACAAGGGTTAACTCCTCTTCGCCAGCCTCAAGCCATTCTCCATCGCTTACCCTTGAGAGTTCATATATCACATCTTCCCATGCATCCTCTTTGTAACGCCAGATTTCAGTACGGAAGCCGACCACCTTGAATAAGTCCGCGCCATATCCGCTTACCTGCACTAAATCACCGATAAAAAACTTATATTCTATATCAATTTGTTCCTGCTCCATGACAGTGCCGTCATATTCCGAGAGCATTTCTAAAGCTGATTCAATGAACAGGCCATCACTTTTATTCACTTCATATACATACTTACCATCTAGCCATTTAACATCTGTTAATTTCCAACTTTTATTTGGTAATTTCTTCCTGAATTTCAGGCAGTTTATAAGTTTTCAAAATAAAAAACTCATAAACCAGAATGATACATGAGTTTACTTTATGTTATCATTTTCTTTTTTATTATTTTCACATTGTTTCTTAATTTTAATGGACAGTTCAACCAGTCCCATTGTTGTTTATGTTCTTCATATAAAGGCTTGTTCAGAATTCATCTTTAATGAAGCCTCAATTACATTCCACTACGTTCTTATTTAATCTGGAAAGACCAACGAACAATAGGCCACATCCTTATAATTTACATTCCGCTACGTTCTTATAAAACGTCTTTTTTGACACGTACAAGAAAAACGGCCATGTATTTACATTCCACTACGTTCTTATAAAACTCCATATGACAAAATAACTGTAACAACAAATCCAGAATTTACATTCCACTACGTTCTTATAAAACGGGGTACCATTAACTCTTACTTCAAAATGAAGATGATTTACATTCCACTACGTTCTTATAAAACTACCGCGCCAAGCGCTTGTAATATTTTTGCTTTATATTTACATTCCACTACGTTCTTATAAAACAATATATAAAGGGTGGTCGGTTGCATTTATTTCCTAGATTTACATTCCACTACGTTCTTATAAAACGCTTGTACCAATCGACTGTCAATTTCGGGACGCTCGGATTTACATTCCACTACGTTCTTATAAAACTAATGGTCACGGGACACATTGCTCCGGCATTATAGCATTTACATTCCACTACGTTCTAATAATACAATTGAACAATTAAAAAACCATTTGGCTGTAAAGGTATTTACATTCCACTACGTTCTAATAAAACGGAATATGTGATTTTGACGGTTCAAATTCAAAATGCATTTACATTCCACTACGTTCTAATAAAACCGT